>JAIEPX010000017.1 GCA_019748175.1 Gammaproteobacteria bacterium | reverse complement strand
GATAGCGCTTTGTGTAGTTGCTTTTCTACCCTACACATATTGGCTAGATTATTTAATGTTCTAGCCACTTCAATATGATCAGGCCCTAGAGTTTTTTCAAATATTCTCAGCGCATTTTCTCCTGATTCACGAGCTAATAACATTAGACGACGATCTAAATAAATGCAGGAAATATCATTATAAACTTTCGCCAACTCACGATGTTCTGCACCAAAATTACGTTCTAATATTTTAATTGCTAGAGTCATTGACTCAATCGCTTTATCAAGATTACCTTGATCGTGATAAGCATTACCTAAAATATGCAGTGTTCGACCGGCTTCAGGGCTATATCCCCCATAATATTGCTGCTGGATAAGTAAGGCTTCATCAAGTAAAACTTTCGCCTCATTTGTATCGGCGAGGTCCATAATCGCATTTGCTAAATTAAACTTAGTAAGAGCCACTTGGGGATGTTGAGCCCCTAATTGTTGAACACGGATATTTAGCGCACGTTTAAGTACGTTTTTGGCTTCTTGAGGCAGACCTGCCCCACAATATACATTGCCCATAATGTCTAATGTTTTGGCAACTTCAAGATGGTCTTTGCCAAATCGCTCTTCATTTATTGCAAGTGCTTTCTCAATGAGTGGCAGCGCTAATAATGATTGATCAAGTTCTGCATATATTGCACAAAGGTTGTTTAATATTATTGCAATTTCAGGATGATCATCACCATATATTTTACGTTGAGCCTCCAGTCCACGCTTTAAAAGGTTAATGGCATTTTCTGAATCACCCAGTTCCCGAAAAGTTGATGATAAGTTAATTAATAATACATTTATTGAGAGATTAGAAACCTTTTCTAGTTTTGGAAGGAGGCTAGATAATATCTCATGGGCTTTTTGAACCTGGCCGAGCAAATAGTAACATCCGGCTACATTTATTGTTCCGGTAGCGCTAACGATATCATTACCTTCATACTTAGATTCAAATATTTTCTGTGCGCGTACGTGATAGGGTAATGCCTCTTCTGCTTTGCCTATATTTTGATAACATAAACCAATATGACTGATGAGCGTAGCAGCATACCCTTGATCAAACTCAGGCACTGAATCTAAAATCTCTAAGGCCATCAGTCCATGTTTTAATGCTTCTTGATTCTGTCCAAGCTCCTTTTTTGCCTCAACAACGCGTATCTCCAGGCAGGCTAATTTGAGCATCATACCAAGATCATTAAAGCAATCGTGAGAGGCCAGCATTGTATTTACCGATAAAGCATGTGCCATCATTACGATCAGCCTATTTTCATGTTCGAGTGGATTTGTGCTGACACTTAGAAAAGTGAAAAGCTTGCTAACTAACATTGCAAGAATATTTTGCTTCGCAATCTCATCATGATTGAGTCGTATAACTTCTTGAACCATTTGATGAATTCGAATTGACCTTGTTCCTTTCTCTGTCGAAATTATTCCAAATTGCCGCATTGCTCTGATTGCTTGTTGGTTCTGAGCAGTTTCTTGAGTCCACGTTTCAACAAAATCTCCTGTTATTGGCATCTCAGGCGCCATATAGGAAAGAGCTGCTATGATATTTTGCGTATTGAGATTTTCTATACGCTCCAACGATAAACTCACTGCGATCCATAAAGTTTCTTGATGAAGATCCTCGGACAAAGGTCGCGTATCCAGTAATTTTTTTCGTGTGGTTTTTTTGCTTTCATATAGCTCGATATAAGTATTAATGTCGATATTGCGTGTGAGTATATAACCGATGGCCTGCGCTAAAGCTAAAGGAAAGCACCCTAAGCATACTGCCAATTTTTCAGCATCTTCGCGAGAAACTTTAGGTTCAACTAAGACCTTTGAAATGTATTCCACAGCTTCTTCTAAACTAAATATTGATAGTGGGCATTGAGAAAATTGCTCGGCCCAACGGTGATCATCTCGTGTTGTGACTAACAGGCGTATAGGGCTATTATCAGGAGGGCAATATTTAATAACGTCTTCATATCGCGTAGCACTGTCGAAAACCACAAGGACCTTTGGTTGTTGACTAAGAACGTGATAGACACATCGAACAATGCCAGCTTGATCAAGAGGTTTCGTATCAATTCCCAAGGCTCGTGCTAATCGAAGGAATTCAATATTGATTTGATCCACGCCGCTGGTATCAGCGTTTAACCATATAACGGTTTTTATGTGCCCTGAAACCAGCAGCTGGTGTACAAACTGAATTGCTAATTGTGTTTTACCAATACCGCCCGTGCCTGTGATCTGAGGTGCCTGCTGAATTAATAATTGGTTAGTAGAACGGAGAAACAGGTTTGTTAATTCAGATAAAGGTTGTTTGCGTCCCGTGAATACTGAAAGTTTTGCAGGAAGCTGCCACAAAGATGTAAATGAAAGAGATGTTCCTGGCTGTGATACACTGGCATTGTTGGACATTTGTAAGGGCTGTGAGGGCATTTGAGTATTGAGCGCATTAACAGTTGACCTCATGTCTTGGTCATCGAGTGTGCGAGTCCATTTCATGCCTACTTCCCTATCATAGTTATGTCAATGTGTACGATTGTATAATATATATCAAATATTTCACAATACAATTCATAGGCTGCTAATTGCGTTGTATGCTTTAGAGTTGGTGGTGAATTTAATATCTATTTATATAATTTTAAAAGGCTCGCGGGATCAGTTTATTATGGGCCCTGAATCCTGGGAATTTTTGCTGTTTATGCAATATCCAGGTGTGATAGGTTTACAAAAACCTATCACAACTCAAGACGCGACGCCGAAAATTACCAGCCAGTCACTTCAGCTAAACGTTTACCCATATCCGCAGGAGATTTGACGATAGCAACACCAGCGGCTTCGAGGGCGGCGAATTTTTCAGCAGCAGTACCTTTGCCTCCGGCAATAATTGCACCGGCATGGCCCATGCGCTTGCCTGCAGGAGCCGTCACACCTGCAATATAGGAAACCACAGGTTTTGAGACGTAGGATTTGATAAATTCAGCGGCTTCTTCTTCAGCAGAACCACCGATTTCACCGACCATAATAATCGCTTCGGTTTGTGGATCAGATTCGAATTCAGCGAGCACATCAATAAAATTAGTTCCTGGAATTGGATCACCACCAATTCCAACGCAAGTACTTTGACCAAATCCTAAATCAGTTGTTTGTTTAACCGCTTCATACGTCAACGTTCCTGATCGAGAAACAATACCGACCTTTCCTGGCAAATGAATACTGCCTGGCATAATTCCGATTTTACATTCACCAGGAGTAATAACACCGGGACAATTCGGGCCTATTAATCGGACATCGTATTGATCAATGCAGGCTTTGACGAGCAACATATCTAAAACAGGAATTCCTTCGGTAATGCACACGATAAATTTAATACCTGCTTCAACGGCTTCAATAATTGAATCTTTGCAAAAAGGTGCAGGAACATAAATGACACTCGCATCAGCGCCCGTTTTTTCTACGGCATCACGTACCGTATCAAACACAGGTAAATTAAGATGTTCTGAGCCACCTTTACCCGGCGTAACACCACCGACCATTTTTGTTCCGTAAGCAATCGCCTGTTCAGAATGAAAAGTTCCTTGCTTTCCGGTAAAACCTTGGCAAATTACTTTTGTATTTTTGTTAATAAAGATACTCATGCTTATTTCCCACCTTTCACTAGTGCAACAATTTCTTGAGCGGCATGAGTAAAACTCGTTGCCGGTGTAATATTTAATCCACTTTCGGCTAATTTTTTAGCACCTAAATCAGCATTATTGCCTTCTAAACGAACGACAACGGGTACACTAATGCCAACTTCAGCAACAGCACCAATAATTCCTTCTGCGATTAAATCACAACGAACTATTCCACCAAAAATATTCACCAATACACCTTTTACTTTAGTATCCGATAAAATAATTTTGAATGCTTCAGTAACACGCTCTTTGGTAGCACCACCACCAACGTCCAAGAAGTTCGCTGGATTTCCGCCGGATAATTTAATTAAATCCATGGTAGCCATCGCTAATCCCGCACCATTAACCATACATCCAATATCGCCATCTAATGCAATATAATTTAATTCCCATTGTGCAGCACGATTTTCACGTTCATCTTCTTGTGAAGGATCGCGCATTTGTCGAATTTCTTCCTGACGATACAGCGCACTGCCATCGACATTAATTTTACCATCCAAACAAACTAAATTACCTTGCTTGGTCACGATTAAAGGATTGACTTCTAATAATGATAAATCATGGTCAATTAACAAACGATATAAACCCGATAAAATCACGCCTAATTGTTTCATTAATTCAGGATTTAAACCTAATTTAAATCCAGCTTCACGTGCTTGAAAAGGCAATATTCCCAACAATGGATTTACAGTTATGGTAAAAATTTTCTCTGGCGTTTCGTGCGCGACTTTTTCTATTTCTACACCGCCTTCTGTAGATAGCATAAAGACAACGCGCTGACGTGCACGATCAATCACCGCACCTAAATAAAGCTCGCGTTCAATATCACTTAATTCTTCAACTAAAACTTGATTGACTGGCTGACCCTGTGCATCCGTTTGATACGTCACAAGCCGAGTGCCAATTAACGCTTTAACAGCATCAATTAATTCGGTTTTTCCTTTGACTAAACGGACACCGCCCGCTTTTCCTCGTCCACCGGCGTGTACTTGTGCCTTCACAACCCAGCGTTCGCCACCAAGTGTTTCGGCTGCACTCACCGCCTCTTCAACATTCCATACGGCATGACCACGGGGTACAGGTAAACCATATTTTGCAAATAATAATTTGGCTTGATACTCATGTAGATTCATTGTCGCCTCTTAAATGTCTAGTAATAATAGAGAAGGTTCTTCGAGCAATTCTTTAATCGCGACTACAAAACCCACAGATTCACGACCATCAATAATACGATGATCGTACGATAATGCAACATACATCATTGGTCGAATGACAATTTTGCCCTCTTCCACCACAGCGCGTTCGGTAATTTTATGCATTCCTAAAATTGCGCTTTGAGGTGGATTCAAAATAGGTGTTGAAAGCATAGAGCCAAAAACACCGCCATTTGTAATTGTAAAAGTACCACCCGTTATTTCTTCAAGTTCTAATTTTCCATCACGAGCGCGCACCGCATAATCATAAATCCCTTTTTCAATACCAGCCATATTCAGTTGATCCGCATCACGTAACACGGGAACAACAAGACCACGAGGCGTTGAAACAGCAATACCGATATCAAAATATCCGTGATAAATAACATCCGTTCCATCGATTGATGCATTCACAGAAGGGAATCGTTTTAACGCTTCAATAACGGCTTTCACAAAAAACGACATAAAGCCCAATTTCACGCCATGTGTTTTTTCGAATTGGTCTTTATAATGCGTACGTAAATCAATTATTTTTTGCAAATTAATTTCATTGAACGTCGTCAACATCGCTGCATTATGTTGTGCAGCCACTAAACGCTCAGCAATTTTTGCACGCAATCGTGACATCGGAACACGTTTTTCTGTTCGATCACCTGCAACTACAGATTCAGCAGCAGATGTAGGTGCTTGTAAGAATTTTTCAACATCTTCCTTAACAATCCGACCGCCTTTTCCTGTGCCTTTAATTTTCGTGACATCAATATTTTTATCAGTAATCATTCGACGTAATGAAGGACTTAATTCAGCGATAATAGCTTCTGCACCAGAACTTGGTTTTTCAACAGTCGAAGCAGCCGCGTTTGGTTGTTCAGCTACAGCGGATTTTGATGCGGGTGCAGGTGCGGATGCCGGAGCACTCGCAGCTACCTTTCCTTCTCCTGCAGAAATTCGTCCCAATATTTCTTCGGCTTTTACAACGTCGCCTTCATTTTTTATAATTTCAGCCAGCACTCCGTCAGCAACAGCCGGAACTTCCAACATGACTTTATCAGTTTCAAGATCCACTAATTTTTCATCGCGAGTAATGGTATCGCCTGGTTTTTTATACCACTTTGCGACAACCGCGTCGGCTACTGATTCTGGTAGCACAGGTACTTTAATATCATGACTCATGTATTTTCCTTAAATAATTACGATAATGCATCATTGACCAAATCAACTTGCTGCTGTTTATGCAGTGCAGGATAACCCGCTGCAGGGGCGGCCGAGGCAGCTCTTCCCGCATATCGCAGTGTTTGATTCTTTGTTAAACAATTCACTAAACGGTGTCGTGTAATAAACCAAGGGCCTTGATTTTGAGGCTCTTCTTGACACCACACAAAATCCGTCGTTTTTTCATATTGCGCGATAATCGCTTTAAATTCATCGTAGGGGAACGGGTACAATTGCTCAACCCGAATAATCGCAACATCCTTTAATTCGCGTGCGCGCCGCTCTTCCAATAAATCATAATACACTTTACCAGAGCAAATGATCACCTTGCGCACTTTTTGTGGGTTAATTTCATCTATCTCAGGAATAACTAAATTAAATTGCCCTTCTGTTAATTCGCTCATTGAAGAAACCGCTAATTTATGACGCAATAAACTTTTTGGTGTCATAACAATTAATGGTTTGCGATAAGGACGAATAACTTGACGACGTAACATATGAAACACTTGCGCAGGCGTCGTTGGAACACACACTTGCATATTGTCTTGTGCACATAATTGCAAATAACGCTCTAATCGTGCAGATGAATGCTCTGGCCCCATTCCTTCATATCCATGTGGCAATAAAAGAACCAAACCACAAATACGTTTCCATTTCTGCCAAGAAGAACTTAAAAATTGATCAATAACAACTTGTGCACCATTTCCAAAATCACCAAATTGTGCTTCCCAAATCACCAGTCCTTTAGGCGCAGCCATTGCATAGCCGAACTCGAAGCCCATCACACCGAATTCAGATAATAATGAATCATAAATTTGAAAATCTGCTTTTTCAGTATTGAATTGATGCAGAGGAACAACAACTTCTCCTGTTTCTTGATCATGCAAAGCTGCATGTCGATGCGCAAATGTACCACGCCTACAGTCTTGTCCTGACATTCGCACATTATAACCTTCGTGAACGAGTGTCGCATACGCTAATACTTCAGCAAATCCCCAATCACAGGGTATTTCACCTTCAGCCATTTTCAATCGAGAATTAACCACTAAACCCACTTGACGTTGAACATTAAAATTCTCGGGCAATGTGTACAATAATTTTCCGAGTTTTTTTATGGTAGCTTCACTGACAGTGGTATCAACCGATTTTTGCCATTCTTCGCCTAAATATGGCACAAATGCTTTGGCTAATTTGTGGCCTGCTCCAGTAGTCGTTCGAGCAACTATCTCGCCTTTATCTAAAGCATTTCGGTAATCATCTACGAATTTGTCTGCATCTGCTTGACTCACAACACCAGCAGCCACTAATTTTTGAGCATATAATTCACGTGGCGTAAGATGTGCTTTAATTTTTTTATACATTAATGGTTGAGATGCACTGGGTTCATCCGCTTCATTATGACCGTGACGCCTATAACCAACAATATCAATAAAAATATCTTTCTTGAATTTTTGTCGATAATCAACGGCTAATTTTGCAAGAAATACCACTGCGTCTGGATCATCAGCATTCACATGAAATACAGGGGCATTAATCATTTTAGCAATATCGGTACAATATTTACTTGAACGAGCATCATCGTGAAAACTCGTCGTAAATCCAACTTGATTATTAATCACAATATGCACAGATCCACGAGTACAGTAAGCACGAGTTTGTGACATATTTAATGTTTCCATCACAATACCCTGCCCCGAAATTGCTGCATCACCGTGCACCAAAACTGCCATCACTTTAGAACCTAGTCCATCATGATGTCGATCATGACGAGCACGAACCGATCCTAAAACAACTGATGAAATCACTTCCAAATGAGAAGGATTAAATGATAACGATAAATGAACCGGTCGACCCGATAACGTTTCAATATCGGAAGAATATCCAAGGTGATATTTAACATCGCCAGAGGTTAATCCAAATTCTCGGGTGCCTTCAAATTCTTGAAATAATTCTTTAGGGGGTTGCCCCATCACATTCACTAACATATTCAATCGACCACGATGCGCCATACCAAATACAACTTCTTCGATCTGATGTGCTCCAGATTCTTCAACGACTGCTTGAATAAAAGGTATAAAACTATCCCCACCTTCTAAAGAAAAACGTTTATGTCCTGGATATTTAGATCCTAAATATTTTTCTAATCCATCAGCGGCGGTCAATTCTTTGAGAACTTTTATTTTAGTCTCATTCGGTAATTGATACGAATTTCCGTACGATTCAAAACGAGATTTTACCCATGCAAATTCATCGGGCTCAGTGATGTACATAAATTCAGCACCAATAGAACCGCAATAAGTCGCTTTCAATCGAGCAATAATATCTTGGAGCGTCGATTGAGGAACGCCCATTAATTCAGGCGCAGAAAATTTATTTTTCAAATCAGCGTCAGATAAGCCATGAGAGGCTAATTGTAAATCGCTTACTTCAGGACGTGGTGAATCTAGAGCATCAAAATGCGCCGCAAGATGTCCGTGGACTTGATACGCAGTGATCAATTGATCAACGCACCGTTGTTTACGCTCCCCATGAACATCCGCAGAAATCATCATCGATTTTTTAGGTTTGCGCACAATCTCAGCAAAATATTGTCTAATATCATCGTGAGAAATATCAGAACCATCAGCCCCTTTCACTTTAGGCAATTGAGTAAAATACTCTCGCCATTCCTGACTCACTGACTGAGGATTTTTAAGATAATTTTCGTATAAACCTTCAACATACGCAGCACTACCACCGGATAAATACGATGTATTATAAAATTCTTGCATCGATTTTTTTTGCATTTTTACAACCTTTCTTTAGGAGTTCCCGCATTTACGGGCACTGCTAACCTTATTAAACAGCCTCGTTTAAAATTTCTTTACGTATTTCACCTATTGCTTTTGCAGGATTTAATCCTTTAGGGCAGACTGTCGTACAATTCATAATGGTGCGACAACGATATAAACTAAACGCATCTTGCAATGCAGCCAATCGACTTTCCGTTTGATTATCTCGGGTATCAACAATAAAACGGTAGGCCCATAATAAAGCTGCAGGACCCATAAATTTATCAGGATTCCACCACCATGATGGACATGCCGTAGTGCAACACGCACACAAAATACACTCATAGAGTCCGTCAAGTTTTTCAGAGTCTTCGATAGATTGCAGACGTTCAGTCGTTGGAGGTTGCTCATCATTTTGTAAATACGGTTTTGCACGCTCATATTGTTTATAAAACGACGTCATATCGACAATTAAATCACGAATAACAGGTAATCCTGGCAGAGGTCTGAGTACTACTTTTTCAGGAAGTTGATGAAGTGGCGTGATACAAGCCAGTCCATTTTTCCCATTAATATTCATACCATCAGATCCACAAACACCGCCACCACAAGATCGACGAATCCCCAACGTGGGGTCTACTGCTTTTAATGCTTCGATAGCATCCAGCAACATCATTCCTCGAACTTTGCTAAGATCGAGTTCGAAATCTTGCATTCTTGGTTTTGCATCTGTTTCAGGGTTAAAGCGGTAAATTGAAAAAATCATTGTTACTCACTCTCAGTTAAAGGAATGGGGTCAACTTCATTGGGCGTCATGTTTACCGATCGGAAAGCCAATCGACCATCATCAAAATAGAGGGAATGCTTTAGCCAATTTTTATCATCACGTTTTGGAAAATCCAATCGTGAATGCGCACCGCGACTTTCTTGTCGTTTAGCTGCTAAAACTGCCGTTGATTTTGCAACTTCCAATAAATTATCTAACTCTAACGCTTCAATACGTGCCGTATTAAAAACTTTACTTTTATCTTTTAAATGCCCTTGCGCAATGCGTTTTTGAATTGCTTCAAGTCGGCCCAAACCATTTTCCATAGAAGGACCATCACGAAAAACGCCAAAATCTTCTTGCATTACACGTTGCAATTCTAGACGTAAGGTTGGAACATCTTCACCTGAATCTGAATTTTCCCAACGCTGAATTCGAGAAAGTGCTTTATCAATATCATCTTGATCAACAGCCGGAGCCTTTTCTTTTTCACGTAAGGATTTTTCTAAAAATAATCCAACCGCTCGACCAAACACAACAATATCCAACAAAGAATTTGCACCTAAACGATTCGCGCCGTGTACAGAAACGCAAGCACATTCACCTGCTGCAAATAATCCATCAATAATTTGATCTTCGCCTTTTTCATTCACAGTCAACGCTTGTCCGTGTACATTCGTCGGAATTCCACCCATCATATAATGACAGGTAGGAACAACAGGAATCGGATCTTTTGCAGGATCAACGCCCGCAAATGTTTTTGCAAGCTCGGTAATTCCGGGTAAGCGCGTTTTTAAAACTTCAGATCCTAAATGATCTAATTTTAACAAGACATAATCACCGTTCGGACCACAACCACGTCCCTCTCGAATTTCAATCATCGATGCACGAGCAACCACATCTCGACACGCCAAATCTTTAAGATGTGGTTCATAGCGTTCCATATAACGCTCACCATTTTTATTAATAAGATACCCACCTTCGCCCCGAGAACCCTCGGTAATTAGTACTCCAAAACCTGCAATTCCGGTCGGATGAAATTGCCACATTTCCATATCTTGAACAGGGAATCCCGCACGTAATACCATGCCTAATCCGTCACCCGTGCATGTATAAGCATTGGTTGTACTATAAAAAATTCTTCCGGCACCTCCGGTTGCTAACACGGTTGCGCGAGAACGTAAAAAAACCATTTCACCGGTTTCAATGCACAAAGCAATAACACCGGCAACACCGCCATTTTTTGTTTTGACTAAATCAACGGCTAACCATTCTGAATAAAAAGTTGTTTTGTGCGCAATATTTTGTTGATACAAGGTATGCAACATAGCGTGTCCGGTTCGATCTGCAGCACAACAGGTTCGATGTGCTTGTTCGCCACCAAAATTTAATGTTTGCCCACCAAAAGCGCGTTGATAGATTTTTCCGTCTTCATTTCGAGAAAATGGCAGTCCCATATGTTCCAATTCGTAAACACTCGCAGACGCGTGTTTACACATATATTCGATCGCATCTTGATCACCTAAAAATCCCGAACCTTTAATCGTATCAAACATGTGCCAACGCCAATCATCTTGTCCGTCGGTATTTCCTAATGCAGCATTAATTCCACCTTGAGCAGAAACAGTATGAGATCGCGTTGGAAAAACTTTAGAAATGCACGCAACTTTTAATCCGGATTGCGCTAATTGAAGTGATGCACGCAAACCAGCACCACCACCACCCACGATGACTGCATCAAAATATTGTTCAGAAATAGGCATACTTACTCACTCCCCTGCTGATAAAACACCGCTACGACCATAGTATCAAAACGCTCCACACCATAATTCCCATCAATCCCAGTATAGTAGAGATCTGCAAAACTAAGCGTAACCAAACCACCTTAATATAATCAGTATAAATCGTCCACATTCCGACCCAAGCATGGAAAACTAGACTCAAAATCACCAAAACACTCAACACGCGAACGGCGGTATTATGGTAAACATCGTGCCAAAACTGATAACTTAAGCGATCTGCCGATAATACATTGGCCAAAATCACCACGCTATATATAGCCATAACAACTGCGGTGACTCGCTGGATAATCCAATCGCGGACACCATTTCGGCTTAGACTGGTCACATTATCTACCATAACCAAATCCCTCCTAGAATAACCAAGATGCCTGTCAATAAGATCACAATCATCGCGCTTATTCGCGCGACTCGTAATGATTCGCCATACCCCATATCCATCACAAGATGCCGTATGCCAGCGCACAAATGAAATGAAACAAAAAACCATAGCGCTAAGGCGATCAACTTCCCGAAGGGTTCAGCTAAATAACTAGCCATTGTGTTAAAGCCCGCCTCACCAGACAAAGTCAGGCCTAAAGACCATAGGATCAGGGGTAAAGATAAAAATAGTAAAATGCCTGTTATACGATGAAATATGGACAACAAAGCCGTTATAGGCTGTTTGATTGTCAACAAATTCAAATTCACGGGTCGAGAGTGTCTGACCATAATCATTCCCTGTTGTGATATCAATGACGGTTTCCTTTGAATCATATCACACGAGATTCGAAAAAACAGCAGCAACTCCTCTCACGCAAAGGGGAAAAGGGGGGCAAGCCTTGAAATATGAATTAAGCAATTACTCAACAGAGTGCAATCAATAGTTTTTCTGATCTCTGATAGCTTAATTCACATTTCAAGACTTGACCCCATCACCACTCTCACGCGACAATGTATGCCGTGCTATAATGATATCTGATTAAATGCTTTAGGAGCCTCAATGGATAGTTGTAAGTTAACATTTAATAATCAAACGCTTGATTTACCCGTACGTCACGGAACATTGGGCCCAGATGTAATCGATATTCACTCGCTTGCAAAAAACAACATTTTCACATTCGACCCTGGCTATATGTCAACAGCGTCTTGCGAATCAAAAATCACTTTCATTGACGGCGAAGCCGGCGTTCTACTTTATCGTGGCTACCCCATCGACCAACTGTCAGAACAATGCGATTTTATGGAAGTCTGCCACTTACTGTTATTCGGAGAATTGCCTACTCAAGCAGAACACCAAGATTTTGTGCAACAAATCAATGGGCACACGATGGTTCACGAACAAATTCATGGTTTCTTAAACGGCTTTAGACGCGACGCTCACCCAATGGCCGTGATGGTTGGTGTGATTGGCGCACTCTCTGCCTTTTATCATGATTCATTGGACATCGATAATCCTGAGCACCGAATGAAATCTGCTTATCGCGTGATCGCAAAAGTGCCTACCATTGCAGCGATGTGCTATAAATATTCCATAGGTGATCCCTTTGTTTATCCTGAAAATGACATGTCGTATGCCGAGAATTTCCTGAACATGATGTTCAGCGTACCTACACAAAAATCCAAACCCAATCCAGTATTAGTTCGAGCCATCGATCGCATTTTCACGTTGCACGCCGATCACGAGCAAAATGCTTCAACTTCCACAGTGCGTCTTGCCGGATCAACAGGCGCCAATCCTTTTGCCTGTATTTCAGCGGGAATTGCCGCACTTTGGGGCCGTGCCCACGGCGGTGCGAATGAGGCTTGCTTAAATATGCTCCACGAAATTGGTGACGAATCACACATTAATGAATACCTCAAACGCTCAAAAGATAAAAACGACCCTTTCCGTTTAATGGGATTTGGTCACCGCGTGTATAAAAACTACGATCCTCGAGCGAAAGTGATGCAACAAACGTGTTACGAAGTGTTGGAAGCAACAGGTCGTCGTGACGATCCTTTGTTTAAACTTGCGATGAAACTTGAAAAAATTGCGCTCGAAGACGAGTATTTTGTAGAGAAAAAACTCTATCCTAACGTCGATTACTACTCAGGGATCACCCTCAGCGCGATCGGCATCCCAAGCACCATGTTCACCGTGATGTTTGCCATCGCTAGGACTGTAGGCTGGATCTCCCATTGGCACGAAATGATCAGCGACCCTGATCGACGACTGGGCCGTCCTCGCCAATTGTATACAGGCCCCAAAGAACGGGACGTTGAAGCTATCGATAAAAGATAAAAAAAAGCAGCTCAAGCCAATGGCCAGAGCTGCTTTTAATGAGGGTAGGTAGGCCTCAAAATTGGAAAATTACTACTTACTTTCTTGTTTTTTCGCGTACTTCTGTTTAAAGCGATCTACACGACCCGCAGTATCAATAAGCTTTTGCTTACCAGTATAGAAAGGATGGCATTCTGAGCATATTTCAATATGCAAATCGCCAGGTCGTGTTGAGTGTGTAGTGAAATTAACACCACAACTACAATTTACTTTAATCTCATTATACGTAGGATGAATATCAGTTTGCATGTCCGGTCTCTTTAATCGTCAAAGGGGTAGATCTTACCAGAGCCAAGAACCAGGGGTCAAGCCTAAGATTGCTGGAAGGGAGGCAGGAAGGTGTCAGACCTAAGAATAACGCATTTATAATTCCCGTTAGTTTAGATTTGCTACCGTTGATTGAGAAGAATGCGCTATTCTTAGATCTGACACCTTCCCAGAACCCCTTCCCAAGGTTAACCGTACACAAGCACGGCAGGCGAAATTTTTTGATCATCTTCAATTACTTCTACTCGCTGAACAACCGACCGGTTTAGATACTCGGCATAGCTGTTAATTTCATTGACATTGATTGAGCTTAATACGCGAGCCACAAACAATTTATCACTCGATTTGTTTGGAAAGAACGTCAGATTCCCATGATGTGCATTTTCATTTGCAGGGATATTACCACACTGTATTTCCTGTTCCAGAATTCGACGTAGATTAAGATAAATCGTTTCTCTAATATCAGAGTTATAAATTTTGATGGCATAAAAGCAATGGGAAGCAATTTTACTTAATACAGCAGACACGCTGCCCTCATCTATTGAAATTAGTTTATATTTTAGCGCGTACTTTATTAGACGATGCGCTGCAAACTGAACTTCATTCATCGCTAATGCTTCAATAAAAAATTGAGCGGTTAATATTCTTTCGTGATCCCATTCATCACAATACCACGAAGCAAGACTACATCCAGCCGAGAAATCAAGACTGTTAAATTCTTCAAAATAACTCATTATTTCATTATTATTTTTGAATTCAGCAAGATCTCTTGCCAATAAAATCTGATGGAAAGAAAATGGGCAAAGTCGAAATTGTCTAGCGGAATATTTATTTACCTTTATTTCCCAGCCCGATTTTTCACCTCGCCTTAATTCATATTTAATCAACTGAGGAATCCAATCAATCAGATCAAGCTTTACCGCATAAAAAACAGCAGACTCTAACAAAGAGGAAATATTTGAACGATCGACATGAATAGCGCCTCGATCAAATAAAGTTCTAGCAAGCTGAACTTTATTATTTCTTAACGCTTGAACCACTGCATAGCCATACTCTGCATCATCTTTTTCATCGGAAGGGTAGTCACAAAATAACTCGACAAAATCCCAACGCTGTTCATCCACAAGATAAACCAAAGGAGGCTTATAATCGATCGAGTACGTCACATCTGCGCCATAACTTAATAAACGCTTCGCAAATCGAGATTGTTGTTGCCGGCAGGCCTCATAGAATAATTTCCCCAGAAAAACAGGACCAAAAAGGTTTCTATTTCTATCTATCTCACCCATGACCCAATCCCAATATTTTTTCTGAGCTATTTCAAGCACAATGGCATCAAACCCAAAATACATCCATTGCTCAAAGGTACCGTGATATACCAGATGATCTGCTAAACCATATCCTTTATATTGTAATTTATCTTTATCTATACGAGTCGCTTTTAAAAGTTTATCAGCCAAGGCAAATTTATTCTCGCAAATACATTCAGAAATAAATGAATTGTTCTTTTTAAGATAATTTCTAATGCTGGCAGACCGAATGACGTTCGTTGTATATAATTCATGCTTTGTTAATAGGGTGATTAATGTCGTAGAATGACCATTTTCAATCATTTCAATGGCAAAGGGTCTTCCTGAATACACCTCCCACAATAGTTGCCATGATGACACCTCAGGTAATGTTAATAACATCTCGGAAATAGATTGAAAATAACATCGATAGATCGCGCTATCCAACTCACTATCCGATAGATTGCCTATTTTATCGATCAATTGATAAAATCCAATTGTAGCCAACGGATAAGCACCTCCAGCAATCTTCCATGAGGGTATTGCACCTTGGTCTAATAACTTTTTCGCGACTTCCGCTTCTCGACATCTCAGCGCTGAGAGCAAGACTTCGCCATACATTAAAGCATCTTCACCGTCGTCTGGAGTCTTTTGACATAACACAAGGACGAAATCCCATTTTTTACATTCGGCAGCACATTCAATTGAAAATCTAAATTCTCTAATCGATGTTCTATCCGCTCCTTTTTCTAATAAATAATTTGCGAATAAGAACTGAGAATCATTAAATGCAATAACGAGCACCTTACCTAATAATGCCGGGCTGAAATGACTCAAATATTGCTCAACAAAATTTCGCATCGCCACCCAATCAGGAATCAGCCAGTGCACTCTGGAAGCACACAAACTGTTCACTATCTGTGTAATAAATTTCTCATCCAGTCCTTGCGACGCCTCAACGAGATCCAGCCAATGACGCAGTCTTCCCCAATTCCGGTTTTGAATAATTGTTATTTGAGCCAGTCTAGTAAACATTTTTTCTTGGCCCATATAATTAAATTGCTTTAAAGTTCCTTTTTCAATAATATGATCAGCCAAAAGAGTGCTGTCCTCAGTTAACTGAAATCTATCAGATCGAGTTCCTTCAATCAGCTTATCAGCAATCTGGAATTGCTCATCAATAATAAGACTCGACATGAGCGGGTCATTTCGCGGAAGACTAGACGAAAAATACACTTTAAGATCAAGTGTCAATAGAAATTCTGGAATACAATAATTCTTAGCTCTGCAGCTATCCAAAAATAATTCTTTAGAATCATGCCAATAAAATTTAATGCCATTTATAAAAGGGGCAAAAGTTTCTTTTTTACTGTGTGTGGCGACAAAAACAATCAGTTCTTTTAACTGTTTAGTATCGTGCATATAAAAATCCTGCGGAGGTTTTGCACCCGCACTCAATAATTTATCCACAAGATTCATTTTCTTTTTGCACAGAGCTAATACAAGGGCCACTCCAAACTGTGCCGCACCATCAAAATCAGTATAATGAGCACATATTAATGACACTAGCTCCCAATCATTGTTAGATGCAGCAAAAACTATAGGCGTTTGATTTAACCTATTAACAACTGTTAAATCAGCGCCTCTTTGAATAATAAATTTAGAATCACAAAGTATCTTTCGCCAAGAATGTTCAGATAAAAAAGACCCCAAAACTTTTTTATCTTGTACAGGATATTCTTTTAGGTACAACCTTATGGTGTGCCAACAACCACTTTCAGCCATTTTACGCAATATTTCTTCAGCACGATTTACAGGTCGTTCTTGTGATCCATTACATAAATAGTCAACTTGACGTGGCGTTCCATACGAAAGTATATATTCAATTAGAGTACGCTCACGAAAAAACAGCTGATCAATATTCGAATTCGTTTCTCGTAATAACTTATCTGCAATATCAAAAGCTTCTACTTCTATGAAATGGCTAATAATAGAGTCGTTCTGCTTAATCAATTTTTGATTTAGTAATTCATCGAATAATGCTTCTCTAAGATTATTAGATCTTAACAATCGCATCAACATCCTGACATAACCACGATCAACCATGTCTATGGCTATCGAAGAATTATTGACACTGCCAGGCTGCATTAGCATTTCCAAAGTGATTGTCGTCTGCCCTAAAAGGATCTCGTAGTCAGACCGTGAAAATTTTTCTCTTCTTATCTCTGCATTATCATAGAGCGATTTCGACTGCGCTAAATCACTCAGCCTCATAGATTCGTTATAGAAAAGTACTCGATGCTGTTTTACTTTACCAGTTAAATCTCCACCATAAGGCAAATAAAATACAATGGGTATTTTGAAGCGTGGATTAAGCTTAATATTGTTTGCTTTCGCGTAGCAGGAGAATTCCAAAAACAATTCTTCTGAAAAATCATAAGCCAGTAATCGCGCTTCCAGTGTGTCAGCACAAATACACACAACCGTACGAAAAGGATTATAGCGTAATCTAGCTAAAACTTCGTTAGTTCCACCCTGCTTTTCACGACGCTTTAGATTTTGTTTTTTAAATTCTTCGATGTTATTAGGAGAATAAATGATATCATTGCGTTTCCACTCCTCAGAAACTTTTACTAAGTCATTATTATCAAGTGATATATCAAAAGGTCTAGCGACGGTTCCATTATCTCGTGTTAAGAGACGATTCATTAAAGCATCACTACAATGAGTTAAGACACCGTATAGTTTGTTAGTTCGTTGTTTAAAAGCCCCAAAAACACTACTTCTCATTTTTGTATCGATAAACGTGGTCGATTGAATTTGAGAAAAACCGTGCTTTTCCCGTTCGGAATACATCGGCTTTTTATCAAGTCTTGCTACTATTTTTTTCTCATGAGTGACAGTGTGAGTACGCCTTGTATAAGGTCGTAAATTTTGACGGCGCGTTCCTCTTTCATTGGGAATGATTCCCATAATAAATCTATGGCTATAATCAAATTCATCAGAGCGTAATGATTTCAACAAGTAATGATCAGCAATTATTTCTGCTAATTCACCGGCATAATTAGAGCTCAAATAAAGATTGCAGAAATGAAATTGTTGTGAGGTTAAAGTGATGATTTGGCCGTCATGATGGGGATAGGTTTCTTCTAGAATGGGTAAGAAATGTGATAAAAAGCTAATAAAAACTTTAGCCGTTTGATTATTTGAAAAACGAACTTCAACCAAATCTATCTCAGGTAGTGGTTTGATGTTCGCTTGTAAAATAAAGGTATGTAACACTAATCCAAATAGATTATCAGCTAATTCAGGAAACTCGGCGACTTTACTTTTGAGTATCCCTTCAACGCTTAACCAAGCATTATGACTGTTTTGACTTTCTGTTTCACAAGAGACTACGGTGGCAATTGTCTCTTCGATAATTTTCCAATGTGTAATATGTCTAATATCTTCCTGTACTTGCTTCACTTCACTATTTGAGGCTAATTTATGACGCATTCGACTCTGCAAAAAATTATGCCAAAAATTTCCGATTTTGCTTTGTAATTTTTGCACGTCTTAACTCTCTTATTATGACCTCAACCTTTATATCATATTTAAGTAGTTATTTCCAGAGAAATAGCGCAATCCATTGAACCGATAGGTGTTCATAGATAGGGGGCAGAACCTGCCCTTATCTATGCTATAATTCAACCCATGGTGATGACATCAACTTTTATATAGAAGGAATTTCTTATGCAATATCATTGTGAAAAATGCGATATGGCTGTTAAGGGTATGACCTGCGCGAAATGCAATGCCGAGCTTGTACCTGACAAAATCACAAAAGAAGACGGAACAATCATCCAAGTGGCAAAATGCGCCAACGGATGCGGAAAAATTAAGTCACCACAGTGCTGTGGTATGGATATGCAAACTGAGAAAGCTGAAAGCTCTGAAACCTCTTAAGACCTTCAGCGTTTGTCATCTAAAAACGGTAATCTTATCATCTGCTCAGGAATTGCCACCTCAGGGAATTGCACGCCCGTTTAGAGCAAAGAAGGACGTCAGGGAACAAGAGCTTGGCCAATCAAACTCTGCCCATCATCAAGAGTTTCTTCTGAATGACAACCTGTCTCATTCTCCGACTTAACTTTTGATAAGTAGTCTTCATATGAATTAACCTCATCATTTACCAACCGAGATACTATTCGAGCAACATATTCTTTATCAGGCAACTCACGCGCAAAAAATGTAATTCCAAATTGTCTCATAACCTCCTTGTTATCTTCTAAAGCTCTTTCCAAGACAGCACGAAAAGTCTTGTATATTACTTTCTTGGTTGTAGATGGATAATTTTTGATAGCCCAATAACAAGAAGATCCAATCACTTCAAACACTTTCAATACATTATTTTCATCTTCAGAAATTAATTTATAATGCTTAGCATATTTCAATACGCGCTGCGTTGCGAACTGCACATCTTCTTGAACGGCAGTTTCTAAAAATAGTTGCGTAGTATGAACTCGTTCAAGATAGTCATTATTAGAATCTCGTTCAAGAGGGGGCGTATAATAAAGCTGAGAAAAGGCTTCAAAAAACGATTTAACCAGAGTATTACTTTTAGCCTCAGCATAATCTCGCGCAAATACAATGTTGTTATAGCCAGGGTGATCCAAAGCACATCGCCAGGGCATGAGGTACACACCAGCACCGGAACAAACCCATTTCGGACTGTTACAACCCCATTTCTCACTTTCTATTAATCGAGGAATCCAATCAATCAATTCATATTTAACCGCATAAAACAACGAGGATTCAAAATTCGCTAAATGCACAGGAAGCGCGCCCCGAGATAATAACTTTAACGCCAAATCAACTCGCTTATGCCTAAAAGCTATTACCGCAGCATAACCATATTGCGCATCATCTTTTTCATCAGAATCATAATCACAAAATAAATTGATTAGATCCCATTTCAAGGCATTTGCTAAATTAAATAACATTGGCACACTATCAATCAAAACCGTAGTATCCGCACCCTTGCCTAACAACAATTTAGCGAGCAGTATTTCATTTTGGTTACATGCCTCAAATAGCAATTTTCCTAAAACTTGCCGATTAAATAAAGCACTGTTATTCCCGATGACATCCAAAGCTTTCCCCCACTCCCTTTTCTGTGCCATCCTATACACGATGTCGCCAATACCATAATAAATCCAATGCGACAAATTTCCATTCTCAAGTAAATAATCTAATAAAGATTTATTGCCATATCGCAAAGATTTCTTATCCGTACGTGTTGCCTCTAAAAGCTGATCAGCCAACTCAAAAGCACTAGCGCAGATGCATTCTGAAATAAAAGATGTATCATGCGAAAGAAAACTTCTCACTTTACATGATTGAATCACTGCCTTAGCCATAACCTCATCATTTGCCAAAAGCTTAATTAACTCAGAAAAACAACCAATTTTAATCATTACTACAGCTAATGGACCCAACCCTAAGGTGTCAGACTTTCCCTCATGTAATATTATTTCAGAATTAACACGAGGCCACAATACTAACATCTCAACAAGAGACTGATATAAATACTGAAAGTAAAGCGCATTGAATTCTTTAGGTGATAAGCTAGTGCCTATATCGATGAGCTGATAAAGTTTATCAGAAGGCAGAGGATAAAAATGACCCGCACATTCCCATATTAGAATTATTCCTCGATCTAGTAACATTCTCGCAATGTCAGTTTTTTGGCTAGATATCACTAGTGACAAAACGTTACTATACTCTACTGTTGCATTCTCAACGATTCCATCTTGAGCCAACTCGCGCACTATATCCCACAGTCCCATTTGAGCCGCATATAAAATAGGAAATTCAGATCGCTTAATGACAGACCATTCAGCACCCTTTAACAATAAATAATGCGCAAATAATAATTGCTTTTTATCAAGGGCAAAAACGAGTACTTTTCTTAATAATATAGGATTAAAATCTTGTCCATATTTCTCAACTAATTCACGCAGAGAAACCCAATCGGAATTCTTCCAACTACTAAGCTGTTCACGCAAAGCCTGCACAATTTTATTTAATATACTCTCATCAAGTCCTTGCGTTACTTTAACGGCGCCCAGCCAGTGAATCAATCTGTCCCAATTCCTGTTTTTAGCCATATAAATTAACATTCTTTCAACACCACAATATTCAAACTGGCTGTATTTCCCAGCTGCAATAACATGATCCACTAGCAAATCTTCTCCGTATTTCAAAATAAATATATCTTTTTTACTCGCTATATGCAGTTTATTTGCAATGTTAAATTCCTCATCAATAATTAAGCCTGAAATCACATTAGAATTATTCATCATGATATATTGAGGATCTAGGCCTATCGCAAAAACATACTCTATACAGTGATAATATTTTTTTTCACAACACTCTATAAACCAGGTCTCAAATTCATGCCAATAAATTCTACAACCTTTAAAAAAGGGCAAGAGGCGATCTTTTAGATCATGTCGAGAAACAAGCTCGATTATCTCTATTATAGAAGCAGCATCTTTCCACAGATAAACTGGGGGGTTGGCGGGAGGTTTTGCACCGGCTGATAATAATCTAGAGACGATCTGCATTTGCTTGTCAGCAAGCGCATAAATTAGAGCTTCTCCATATTGCGCATTATCTTCAGAGTCAGTATTTTTTTGAGAAAATAAAGATACCATACGCCAACTTTTAAATCTCGCCGAAGTAACAATCAACGATACACCACGTTCATCGCATACCGACACATCAGCGCCTAATTTTATCAAAAATCGAGCTTGAGAATAATATTGATCGTGAATGTAAAATAATAACAATAAATTTCCTAAGATTTTTTTTGTCTCTTCAGATGGATATTCTTTAATATATAATATTAGAGCATTCCAATAGCCACGAATGACTGTATCACGAATAAGAGTACTTTGTGGAATATAATATCGTTGTACTTCATGCAGTTGTCGAGGTGTTCCATAAGCTAACAAGTAAGTGTAGTACGTATTCCCTCGGAAACATAAATACCTAAATTGTGAATTCGTCTCTTGCATTAACTTTCTGGCAATATCAAATTCATCCACCTCAAATAAGTGAACAATAATAGAATCATTTAGGCCAATAAATTTTCTCTTTAATAATTGATCGAATAAATCATTGGCAAGTCTATTTGGCCGTAACAATCGCATCAACATTCTGATATAACCGCTATCTATCATCTCAACTGCTAAGCAAGAATCTTTGTTACTACCTGGCTTCAACAATAGTTCGACGCTAATATCACCTACACCAAGCATAAATTCGTAATCTAAACTTAGAAATCTCAGTCTTCGCAAGTTTTCATCTTGATTTATTTTCTTCGCATGATAAATGTCTTTCAAACGCATTGACTCCGTATAGAAAAAGACTCGATGCTGCTTAGTTTTATTATTCGGCATATAAAATAGTATTGGAATTTTGAAATTTGGATTTACGCGAATTTTATTGGCTTTTGCATAACGAATAAACTCTTGTAGTAATTCTTGGGAAAAATCATAAGCTAACCATCGTGCTTCCGGGGTATCTGCACAAATACAAACTACTGTTCGATACGGATTGTAGCGTAATCGCGCTAAAACTTCATTTGTGCCCCCAATCTTTTCTCGAAGATCTAGATTTTGTTTTTTAAATTCTTCTAAATTTTTTGGCGAGTAAACACCCACATCGTTTCGCCATGCCTCTGAAAAAACCGCTATATCTTGATTGTTAAGATCCACATCAAAAGGTCTACTTACAGTGCCCCTATCTCGAGTGAGTAACCGATTCAATAGAGCATCGTCACAATGAGTCATTACCCCATATAATTTATCAGTTCGTTTTTTAAACACACCAAAAACTGAACTTCTCAATCTTTTATCAATTAGTGTCGCAGACTGTATTTGTGAATACCCTTGTTTTTCTTTGGCAGAATACATCGGAGTTTTACTAAACCTTTCTACGACTTTCTTCTCATGCGTTACTGTATGAGAACGTCGATTACATGGCCGCAAATTTTGACGACGTGAGCCGTTTTCACCAGGTATAATTCCCTTAATGAATCTAAGGCTATAATCAAATTCATCCGATCTCAAGGATTTTAACAAATAGTGATCTGCAATCATTGATGATAAGCCATCCTTACAAAGGCTATTATAATAAATATTGCAAAAATGAAATTGCTCTGACGTCAATGTAATAATGTTAACTTCCTGACGAGGATAAACGTCTTCTTGTATAGGAAGAAAATACGCTAAAAAACTCAAAAAGGCATTCGCCATATTTTCCGTAACAAAATTGCAATGAACGCTTTTCATGTTAGGTTCGAGCATTATTTTAGCTTGTAAAAAAAATGCCTCTAATATCAAGCCATAGTGGTTATCAACCAACTCCGGAGAATTGGCGTAGCTACTTTTGAGTTTTTCTTCAGCTTCGACCCAAGAGGCTCCGGATACTACCGATTGAATTGCCGCTTCAATGATTTTGCTCGGATGTTTTCTATCCGTTGTGCCCAAAGCAGGGATAGCTTCGCTTATAAAATTAGGCAATAGGGCGGAGATGTTGTTTCGAAATTTCTGCACGGTTGTAATCTCAGTCGTCTAATTATAGGAACTTTATACCATATTTAGTATGTTTTCTCCATGGTTTTATTCTATAATAGCACGGTCAAACCTAAGTGGCAAAATCCCCTAACGGCTGCGGAAATATCAAAGCACCGCAGTGCTGGGTGTGGATATGAAAACTGACCAAGCTAAAAACTCTTAGAACCTTCCTTGGTCCCCTCCCCATTGCGATGTAGCCTAGAAGAATGACTACAGTGAAATCCTAACATTTTTACTCCAAAATGTCAAGGCGGTGTCTTGATTTGATATTTTTTATTAATATTATCAGGTTTGGCGGGCTAATGCTGCAAATCTTCATCAGCAAATATCCCAATTTCTTGTAATCTTAGGGTGCAGGTCTACAAGTGAAGGTGTCAGACCTAAGAATAATGCCATCTAAATTTCTTATCCATTTAGATTTACTACCACTGGTTGTGAACAGTCACCTATTCTTAGATCTGACACCTTCAAGAACCCTCTTTTAATCAAAAAATCAGTGAGTTATACACAATGATTCGCAATTCTGAATAACCTAGCAATGACACCTCAATCACTAGACACAACAAATATCGTAAGTAATTGAAAATAAAAGAATTTGGCCATTGTGATGAATCTCTAACCAATCTAATAAACTTCCTCTAAGATCAAGCAGATACACCTATTATTGAAGCCTTATCCACAAAGTTATCCACAGGTTATGTGAATAACAAGGGGCGAGAAAAACTGATATTGGTGATATTTACTTTAAAATCAACGTATTATGCAAAAATACTTAAGTGTTTTATAAAATCTTTGGGAGGACGATAGCCCCTATCCAGCCCGTGATATGCAAAGCAATCATAGCGGCTAGGCCCGCGATCACATCATCTATTATCATGCCAAACCCACCGCCAACGTTCTTATCGAACCATCGAATGGGCCATGGCTTCCAAATATCAAACAAACGAAAATACGCGAATCCTAAAACAACAGCCCAGCCTGTCACCGGCATCCCTATCATCGTAACAAGATAGCCAATGAATTCATCAATGTTCATACCCGGGTCATCATGAACCCCAATTTCTTTAGATAATTGATCGCACGCGCTGATAGCATAAAGCCCCAGTAACATGATACAGAGCATGTAAGGAATCACTGGAAGTTTAGCTAACACACAATAAACGGGAACAGCCATTGCCGTACCCCAAGTACCAGGCATTTTAGGAAGCAGACCGCTTCCCAAGCCATAGCAAATAAAATAGCGCGGATCAGTCCAGACTTTGCGGTAGATTTCTGTTCTTGTCACAGCATCTCCCGGCTTATGATTTTGTCTATTTTGGTCACTCAATGCCCTCTATTCCTTATTCGGCAATTCCTTACCTAAAAAAACATGCTGTGCAATTGCGTCTAAAACCCCATTAACATATTTAAAACCTTCGATCGCACCGAATTTTTTCGCCATTTCAAGCGCTTCATTAATCACCACTTTATAGGGCACATCTTTTTCAAATAAAAATTCATAAACAGCAACGCGCAACAGGGCTAATTCCACAGGATTTAAATCTTTTAATGTGCGGTTGGCCGATGATAATATTAAATGATCAATGTTTTCTGTGTTTTGGGTCACCCCCCGTAAAATTGCAGCAAAATATTCGACATCCACTTTACTCATATTATTATTTTGATGAAATTGAACTTCAATTTCTAATGGGGATTCTTCTGTCATTTGCCATTGATAAATAGCTTGCATAGCAAGTTCACGTGCTCGACGACGTTCTTTAGGCCGGAATTTCTTCATCAGTTTCTTCACTCGATTCTAAACGTAAAATTTCTTCGCGAAATGCGTTAACATCTTCAAAACTACGATAAACAGAAGCATATCTCACATAGGCCACTTGATCCAAGTTTCGTAATTCTTCCATCACTAATTCGCCGATCATAGACGAATGCACTTCTCTTTCGCCTGTCTCTCGTAAACGACGTAAAATTGCATTCACCGCTGCATCAAAGGCTTCAACACTCACAGGCCGTTTTTCTAATGACCGCAACATACCTTGACGCATTTTATCGACATCAAAAGGATTTCGCGAGCCATCTCGTTTAATCACGTAAGGCATCAGTAATTCTGGCATTTCAAACGTTGTAAATCGTTCACGACATTCATTGCATTCGCGTCTACGGCGCACTTGATTTCCGCCACCTACAAGACGTGAATCAATCACTTTTGTATCATCAACACGACAAAATGGACAATGCATAAATGGGTCTTCCTAATCATACACAGGAAATTGCGTACATAAATCGCACACTCTTTCCTGAATATTCAATCGTAATTGCGTATTTTCAAAATCCGCTAAAATTTCACCAATCCAATGAGCCACTGTTTTAACTTCCGCTTCTTTAAATCCACGGGTCGTAATCGCGGGAGTTCCAATTCGTAATCCACTGGTAATAAATGGAGAGCGTTGTTCACCAGGCACAGTATTTTTATTCAAGGTAATTTGGGCTTCTCCTAAGGCAATTTCCGCATCTTTACCGGTAATATTTTTATCGGTGAGGTCTAATAAAAACATATGATTATCAGTACCGCCCGAAACCACCTTAAATCCAATATCAGAAAAAACTTGGGCCATCGCGCGCGCATTCGTAATCACTTGTTGTTGATAATTTTTAAATTCTGGATCCATCGCTTCTTTAAAGGCAACCGCTTTTGCAGCAATAACATGCATTAATGGCCCACCTTGCGAACCGGGAAAAATCCCAGAATTTAAGCGTTTTTCTAAATCAGGATTACTTTTCGCTAAAATTAATCCGCCGCGAGGACCGCGTAATGTTTTGTGTGTTGTGGTTGTAGTAACATCAGCAATTTGAACAGGGGAAGGATAAAGTCCCGTTGCAATTAATCCTGCAACATGTGCAATATCAGCGACCATATAAGCACCGACTTTGTCGGCAATCTCTCGAAATCGTTGCCAATCTGCCACTCGAGAATACGCTGAAAATCCTGTCATTAGCATTTTAGGTTTGTGTTCGAGCGCTAATCGTTCAACTTCATCGTAATCAATTAATCCAGTCTCTTTATTAACATTGTATGTTACGGAATTGTAAATTAATCCAGAAAAATTCACTTTGGATCCGTGTGTTAAATGTCCGCCATCATTTAATCCCATCCCCAACACAGTATCACCCGGATTTAATAACGCCATATAAACAGCAAAATTTGCTTGAGATCCTGAATGAGGCTGAACATTCACATAATCAGCACCAAATAATTTTTTCGCACGATCAATAGCGAGTTGTTCAGCAATATCGACAAATTCACAACCCCCGTAATAACGTTTTCCAGGATAGCCTTCTGCATATTTATTGGTTAACAAAGAACCTTGTGCTTCCAACACTCGCGGACTGACATAATTTTCCGACGCAATTAATTCAATATGCATTTCTTGACGATGCGCTTCCGCTTCAATCGCGCCCCATAATTCGCTATCGAATCCTTCAATTTTTAAATCATCCGCAAACATAATATCCACCTCACTTCGTGCCTTAATCAGAATCAGGGTCAAAGATAGCAGATTTTTTTTACGGGGTCATGTGAATCTGATGTAAAGCAATTGTCATCGCGAAGGAGCGATGACATTAAACTGCTTGGAAGTATGAAGTGGTAAATCCACCCGCTCAGCTTTGACGTTAACCTCTGGAGTGAATAGGGGATGGGCCAGGGATGGCCCATTGAGCGGAAGAGGTTAAGGTCAAACCTGAGCGGGTGTACTATCCTATGTCGATATCGTTGTTTTCTTAGTTAGATAGCCTCAAGCGCCTCAGACAATTTTTTCACGGCAATCACTTTCATGCCAGGAATTTCTTTTTTGGGCGCATTCGCCAGTGGAACAATCGCACTTTTAAATCCATGCTTGTGTGCTTCTCGTAAACGTTCCTGGCCGCTTTGTACCGGTCGAATTTCACCCGATAATCCGACTTCGCCGAAAACAATCATATCCATGGGCAGTGGTCGATTTCGCAAGCTGGACAACACAGCTAAAAGGCAGGCTAAATCCACGCCTGTCTCGCTCACGCGCACACCACCGACCACATTAATAAATACATCTTGGTCAAAGGTGACAACGCCTCCGTGTCGATGCAATACCGCAAGCAACATCGCCAAACGGTTCTGATCTAATCCCACGCAAACGCGCCGAGGATTTCCCAGATGAGTTTCCGCAACGAGGGCCTGAACTTCGACTAATAATGGCCTAGAACCTTCCCAGGTCACCATGACACTACTACCCGAAATGGGTTCATCGTAGCGAGATAAAAAAATCGCCGAAGGATTGTTCACTTGACGCAAGCCTTTATCCGTCATCGCAAAAACACCCAACTCATTCACCGCGCCAAAACGATTTTTCACAGCGCGGATCATTCGATAACGACTATCTTGGTCACCTTCAAAATACAGCACGGTATCAACCATATGCTCTAAAACTCGAGGCCCCGCTAAGGCACCTTCTTTAGTGACATGTCCTACTAAAAATAAAGCCGTCCCTGTTTGTTTTGCAAAACGCACGAGTTGGGCCGCACATTCTCGCACTTGACCCACACCTCCTGGCGCGGATGAAAGTAATTCCGTATAGACAGTCTGTATAGAATCCACCACCATAATTTGCGGTTT
The DNA here is from genome assembly GCA_019748175.1 of Gammaproteobacteria bacterium. Taxonomy (NCBI): domain Bacteria; kingdom Pseudomonadati; phylum Pseudomonadota; class Gammaproteobacteria; species Gammaproteobacteria bacterium. Next base: position 48,335 of record JAIEPX010000017.1, on the reverse strand, counting down.
TTCGCTGCGTGCGATGGCAATCATGCGCTCGACATTCGTTTCAGTGAGTAATTTTAGGCTTTTATCGGGTAATTCTAAGCGCCTTGCGCGCATAGACACTTGCTGCAACGATTCTTCACCAGTGACATATAAAGCGGGGTATTGTTCCGCTAAATTACATAAAGTTTGCAATAATACCGTGGACTTTCCGATGCCCGGATCCCCGCCAATTAAGATGACAGACCCCGGCACCAATCCACCGCCCAATACCAAATCAAATTCGGCCAGCCCTGTGGATACGCGCACTAATTCGTCAAAATCCACTTCGGAAATTGAGGTGACGCGCGAACCTGCCGCATCAGCATAACCTGCAAAGCGGCCTTCCTGTACGGGTGCTTTTTGCACAATTTCTTCTGTGAGGGTATTCCAAGCCCCACAATCCGCGCACTGCCCAGCCCATTTAGGCGCTGTGGCTCCGCATTCGCGGCAACAGTAGAGAGTTTTTGATTTGGTCTTCATGAAACAATATTACCATTAAAGGGTATCAAGTCTCAATTTAAGGTTTAAGAGGGTACCCGCTCAAACCTTAAATTGAGACTTGATACCCTTAACTCGAAAAATCAACGACTTGTGCTATAGCATGACAAAATGACGCTACATATTGAATTAAGGGTTTACTTTTAATGAAATTCGGGGTAAACTGACCCCTTTTATTTTCAACCACACTGGAGACGATAATGAGTGACCCTATAGTAACCCCCTTAGTCGATAGACTAAGTTTAACTTCATGGCTTAAGCCATTTTTTATTCACCCTTCTGTTACAGCCGGCGCAGCTGAGAACATGCGGAATGTTCGTGATGCACAAGAACGATTGGCAAACGACCGCAAAGAAAAAGCTGACAGAGCAAAAATCAATACAGCTCTTACAGCGATTGACGCGGTAGTTAATCCTAAAGATGCCGTAGATTTCGGCGATGATGCTAAAGTAATTGGATCAATACGCTCTACTCTGCGGGATATCAAACCTGAACCTGTAGTGACACAACCACCTCGTAGTTCTGGCGTGGAAGAAGAAGAAGAAGCCCAAGCTGTTGCTCCATTTGCAATAGAGCGTAGCCTATTCTCTTTGAATCAAGGCTTACAAGATATTTTTCTTAGCGCGTTAAGAATTAATAATGAAGCTGCAAAGAAAGCGCTACTTGATGCTATCGCAAAAGCAAATCCAAAATGCAAGGCTTACCTTGACATTACTGCAATTGTAGAAAAGCAAGAAAATGATGATAGCCTATATGATGTTAAAGCGGTTCTACGAAACGATCGTAATCGCAGTTTTGACGAGACTCTAACCGCTCTTTATGACGCAATTAAACGTTTACCTAAAGATGCACCGATCAAAGCTCCCCTCCTAGCGGCCGCTAATGCGCTTAAACCTGAAGAAGCAAAAGTTCATTCAGATGTACGCGAAGTTCTTCCTGCTGTTAACTTGAAAAGCAAGTGGACCATCGCTCTAGGTTCTTTCTGGAGAGCAATCGGTTTTCATGGTTATGATAAATCATCAACCGTTCTAACCACTGCTCGTGGCAAGAAATTCTTTTTTGAAGAATCTAACCGTTGGCACACATTAGCAGCCTTCATGGGCTTGCCATCTCGTGTAGACAGCGAAGGTAAAACAGCTATATTCAGCCTACGCACATTCGCAAGAGTGCTCTTCGGTGGCTGGGTAAGTCTTTACAATCCTGATTCAGCTTTTGAAGGCCGCCGGTTAGCAAATAGCAATTTTTGGATGCTCAACCCTCGCAACTATACTCTAGAAGGTCAAAGATTCTGGAATCTCGTTCTTTTACTAACGGGTGTAAAACTTGTAATCGCTGCCTATTACCTCGTTACATTCCCAGTCAAATTGGCACTCAATATTGTCAGACAAGTGACTGAAACTTTACCTGAAGCCTTGACGAATTATTCAGGTAAATGGTACGGTTTCTCATCTTCTGCCATCCTTGAACTCTATTATGATCGCCACATGCCACGTAATCAAAAACTTGTTCGTGGATTTATTGCTCTTCTCATGCTGGCTGTAAGCTTTCCTGTCCATCAAGTTGCTAGACTCTTGGCAATAGTGGGTACAGCTGCAACCTCTCCTCAAGAGAGCGCAAGAGAAGGTTGGAAAACTGGTCTTGCTTTAGATTCAAGATTCCGTCTTGTATTTGCGACCGTTTTAGCATTATCAAGCCTTGCTTTAACAGCGGTTATATGGGCTCTTACTTTCCCAGTACTGTTTGCTAAAGCGCTTGTTGTGTTCCCAGCATTAGCTCCAGTCGTAACCAGCATTTCTCAATTGCCTATCGTTGCTAGCACCATTACTTACGTAAACGGTACTGCTACACTCGTTGCAGGTTCATTGCCAGCTGCGTTCAGCACTGCTGCAACAGCAATCTCAACTGCGTTTGGTGTTACTGTTTCTGCATCTACATTAGCAGTTGCTACCATTTGGGCGGTTATCGCAGCACCTGTTGCGTCTATTGCAACCGCAAGTGCTAACTACGCGAGCAATGCATGGACTAAATGGCAAGCTAGCTGGACTCTGCTTGAAGCAGGTTCACGCGCTGCTGCCGATGTAGCCATCTCAGCACATACAGCGATTCTACAATTACTTCCTTCTGAACATGTTACTGCTCTCAGTAATCAGTTCGAGAAAACGTATTGGAACTCTGTTGAATCTGAGAACCTACTTGCTGCTAAACAGTCAGAAGCTAGCACAGGTCGATTTGATGCTCGTAAACATAAAGCTGCTGATAGGCTCGATAAATACGAGACTCTCAACTTTCCTGCAGTTGAAAGCTCAAGAAGCCGCAATTTTGACAGTATCTAATATTTGAGTTTCTTAGAGTGGCGCCGACGGATAAAACCTCGGCGCCATTTTTTTTGCCTTGACATTCCTACACCAAATCCCTATCGTTTCTAACATTCTGAAAGAATACGAGGTAAAAATGTCAGCGCTACATCCCCCCTTCCCCTTATCACGAATGCAACGCCTTCGAAATCATGCCGGTATGCGCGCGTTGGTCCGCGAAACGCAACTGACATGTAACGATTTGGTTTATCCGCTTTTTATTCATCATGGTAATGATTTTAAAAATCACCTCGTCTCTATGCCTGGATGTTGTCAACAATCCGTTGACCAATTAGATTCTGAAATCAAAGAAATTGTCGACCTAAAAATTCCTGCAGTTTTATTATTCGGCGTTCCTGAATATAAAGATGAACACGGCAATAGTTCGTGGCAAGAAGATGGCGTTGTTCAAGAAGCGATTCGAAAAATAAAATCTCTTGCACCTGATTTATTAGTGATGGTTGATCTGTGCTTTTGTGAATATATGGAACACGGCCACTGCGGTGTTATGAATGAAATTAGGGGGGAGCGTGATCTTGATGCGGATGCCACTCTACCCTTGTTAGCCAAACAAGCGTTAAGCTTAGCAAAAGCCGGCGCTGATGTGATCGCACCGAGTGGCATGGTTGATGGTATGGTGACTGCTGTACGAACGGCTCTGGACAAGGAAGGCTTCTCTCACATCCCCGTCATGAGCTATGCCGTTAAATACGCCTCTGCACTCTACGGCCCGTTTAGAGAAGCCACTTTAGGCACACCCAAATTTGGCAACCGACAAACTTATCAAATGGATCCGGGCAATACCAACGAAGCCATCCGTGAATGTTCCATTGATGTGAGCGAAGGTGCCGACATTCTTATGGTCAAACCTGCTCACGCTTATTTAGACGTGATCTGGCGCCTCAAGCAACGGTTCCCTGAACTTCCTATGGCTGCGTACCAAGTCAGCGGTGAATACGCCATGATAAAAGCCGCCGGCGAAAAAGGCTGGCTTGACGAAAAACGCGTCATGATGGAAATCCTCACCGCCATCAAACGCGCCGGCGCTGATATCATCATCACCTACTTCGCCAAAGATGCTGCAAAGCTCTTAAACGGCGTCTAAAAAAAAAGCGTCGTGTCCTGAGTTGTTATTTTAATTGTCGACTAATTAAATGTTTTCGATCGAAGACTGTAAACATTTCATTCACTACAGTTGCCAGAATCAGTAAAACGTTCAGATTTTAGACCAGGTCGCGTGAAAAAAATATGGACGTTTGTCTCTATTTCTAAATCACATCAATCACCCAGAGAAAGCAAAGTCGCATTCCCCCCGGTCGCCGCCGTATTAATTGACAGCGTTCTTTCGACACAAAGACGCGGTAAATAATGTGGCCCGCCTGCTTTAGGACCGGTTCCTGATAAACCTTCACCACCAAACGGTTGTACACCTACCACAGCGCCAATCATATTTCGATTAATATAGGTGTTGCCAGCGCATGTGCGTTCATGAATAAATTCTGCGGTGCTATCGATGCGAGTGTGTACTCCTAAAGTTAATCCGTATCCGGTTTTATTAATTGCATTAATGATCGACTCTAACTCGTTGGCGCGAAAACGAATAACATGCAAAATCGGTCCGAACACTTCGCGCTCTAATTGATCAATGCGATCGATTTCGTACGCACAAGGCGCAAAAAATGTACCCTGCTCACACCCTTCACTCAACTCAACGCGATGAATTAATTTTCCAATTTGATCTAAAAATTTCGTGTGCTCAATTAATGTGTTTCTAGAGCTTTCATCGATGACGGGACCAATATCATTATGCAAAAATCCTGGATCACCCAATCTGAGTTGGGCCATGGCGCCTTTTAATATTGTAATGACTTTATCGGCGATATCCTGTTGCACAAATAAAACGCGCAAACAAGAACACCGCTGCCCTGCACTATAAAAAGCAGAGTTGATCACATCGATGACTAATTGTTCGGGTAACGCGGAAGAATCGGCAATCATCGCGTTTTGTCCGCCGGTTTCTGCAATAAAGGGCACTAAAGCGCCAGGTCGTGCAGCGAGCGTTTGATTAATATGGCGCGCCGTTTCGGTCGAACCCGTAAATAAAATAGCATCCACTCGATGATCACCCACTAATTTATCACCGATCACACTGCCGCGACCTGGCAAAAATTGTAGTACATCGGTAGGCACGCCTGCTTCATGCAGTAATTCAACAGCTCGCGCACCAATTAATGGCGTTTGCGCCGCGGGTTTTGCAATGACTGCATTTCCAGCCGCTAATGAAGCAACCACTTGTCCTGTAAAAATTGCGAGCGGAAAATTCCACGGACTGATGCACGCAACAACACCACGCCCCACTAATTTCAGCGAATTAAATTCACCCGTGGGCCCAACCAGTTCCTGAGAAGTTAAAACTTTTTCAGCTTGATCAGCATAATACCGACAAAAATCCACCGCTTCTCGCACTTCAGAAACCGCATCCGGAATTGTTTTTCCGGCTTCGCGAATCACAATCGCCATTAATTCAGCTGAATTTTTTTCAAATAAATCAGCGGCTAATCGCAAACAATTTGCGCGTTTTGTCACGGGCCAACGATGCCACTTTTCGTATCCCATTCTTGCGATTGCCAACATTAAATCAGCGTCCGTTGACGTTCCCTCTATCACTTCTCCGACCACATTATTTCGTTGACGAGGTTCCGTCACTTTTTTACTGACGCGATCTTTATCTTCTCGTTTTAAGGTTGGCGATGCTGACCATTGTTGACGACTGAATTTTTCTAATTGAGCTTTCAGTTGCTTGGCTTCATTCACATCGGAAAAATCAATTCCGACTGAATTTTGTCGTGACTCGCCGTAAATATTTTTGGGTAGTGGAATTCTTGAATGCGGTTTCACCTCTAAAGACACTAATTTAGCAATAGGATCAGCGACTAAATCATCTATGGGTGAGGCTTCATCGACAATACGGTTCACAAACGAGGTGTTCGCACCATTTTCCAACAATCGTCTAACGAGATAAGGTAATAAATCTTCGTGCGATCCAACGGGCGCATAAATTCGACACGGACGCTGATATTTTCCGGGCACAACAACGGAATCGTAAAGTGCACGACCCATTCCTTGTAAACACTGAAATTCATAATCCGTTCGATTTTTCATCAATGACATAATCACAGAAACAGATTGTGCGTTGTGCGTTGCAAATTGTGGAAAAATCACATCGCCTGCAGCAGCTAATTTTTTCGCACAGACAATATACGATACATCCGTTGAAACTTTACGTGTATAAACAGGATAATTCGATAACCCTCTGACCTGACTGTCTTTTATTTCTGTATCCCAGTACGCCCCTTTCACCAAACGCACCATTATTTTTCGGTTTGCATCTCGAGCTGTCGTTACCAACCAGTCAATCACAAATGGAGCTCGTTTTTGATAGGCTTGCACAGCTAAACCAAAACCATTCCACCCTTCTAACGATTTATCTCGCAACACGCGTTCAATGATATCTAAAGACATTTCTAAACGATCGGCTTCTTCGGCATCAACCGTTAATCCTATGTTGTAGTGTTTTGCTTGCTGAGCTAATTTCAATAAACGATCGCTTAAAAAATCCACCGACTCAGTCCATCGCCCTACTTCGTAACGTGGATATAACGCAGATAATTTGATAGAAATTCCTGGCCCTTCAACCGGACCTCGTCCCGCTGAGGATTGTCCTATTGCATCGATAGCATTTTTATAAGCTTGGAAATACCGTTCAGCATCTTCAGAAGTTCGTGCCGCTTCTCCTAACATATCGTACGAAAATCGGTAGCCCATTTTTTCTGGTTTTTGTGCTCTTTTCAGCGCTTCTTTAATATCTCGTCCTACAATAAATTGCTTGCCTAGTATTCGCATGGCTTCGCCAACGGCTTTACGAATAACAGGTTCACCTGTTCGTTCGACTAATCCTTTAAAAACACGAGTAAAATGATTCGTGCTGGTATTTTCGGATAATACACGGCCCGTTAACATTAATCCCCACGTCGCCGCATTGACAAACAACGAATCACTTTTTCCTAAACTGGTTTGCCAATCAGGTGTCGTTAATTTATCACGCAGCAAAAGATCGATGGTGTCTTTATCAGGAATTCGCAGCAACGCTTCTGCCAAACACATGAGTGCGATGCCTTCTTCACTTGATAAATGATATTGATATAGAAATGCATCGATTCCACCTTTACCGAGTCGTTCGTCACGAACTTGTTTCACCAATTCACGTGCATTTTTTTCAATATTTTGAAGATCTTCTGCAGAAAATGTCGCGTGCTGCAGTAAATAATTAATGCACTCATTTTCATCACGTCGATAGGCGTCGGTGATGGCTTGACGTAACATTTCACGATCGGGAAATGATGTAAACATAAACATTGATAAACCCCTTAAATCATTGTGGTTTGTGTTTGATGGGGTCAAGTCTTGACCCCTTATGCTCTACTTTTGTGTAGTCTCGTAAAGACGGATACTATCCAGAACTTCTTTTTTCGCTTCTTCAACACCAAACCATCCATCAATATTCACCCATTTTCCATCTTCAAGATCTTTATAGTGTGCGAAAAAATGCGCAATAGAATGAATCATTAATTCAGGTAAATCATTATAATCACGAACAGTGTGATAAATCGGTGTTAATTTTGTTGAAGGGACTGCTAAAATTTTGCTGTCACCCCCTTTTTCATCGGTCATTCTCAACACACCAATAACACGACAAGAAATCACGCAGGCAAATTCTAAGGGATACGGAGTGACAACTAAAACATCCAAGGGATCACCATCATCACATAACGTTCTAGGAACATAACCATAATTACACGGATACACCATCGACGTCGCCATAAATCGATCAACCTTCATCACGCCGAATTCTTTATCGACTTCATATTTTACCGGGTTGCTTTGCGCAGGAATTTCGATAATAACATTTACATTTTCGGGGGTGTTATCGCCCGCTGATACGCCTTCAAACATCGTGTCCACCTCATTAGTTCAAAAGGGGGCATTATACCCTCAAGCCAGCCTAAGATGAAGCGTAAATCTACAGCTATGAATAGAGTGAGCAAAACATCTAAATCCTGCACAGGGGAGATGCTGCGGGCCCAAAACGTTGTTATACTCGACCAATTTTAGATAGGTATTGCTATGTCAACCCACGAAATCGCCAAACGACGGACGTTTGCCATCATTTCGCATCCCGATGCGGGAAAAACGACCCTCACCGAAAAACTGTTGCTTTTCGGGGGCGCGATCCAATTAGCCGGCACCGTTAAAGGCCGCAAGGCATCTCGGCATGCGACTTCCGATTGGATGGCCATGGAAAAAGAACGTGGAATTTCTGTGACGACCTCCGTCATGCAATTTCCGTTTCGCGATCACATCATCAATCTGCTCGACACACCCGGTCACGCAGATTTCTCCGAAGACACTTATAGGACCCTAACCGCGGTGGACTCTGCACTGATGGTTATCGATGCTGCAAAAGGCGTGGAAGCTCGCACTATAAAATTAATGGAAGTGTGCCGATTGCGACATACACCCATCATGACTTTCATCAACAAATTGGATCGTGAAGGACGATCACCGATTGAATTACTTGATGAAATTGAAACTATTCTCAAGATTCAATGTGCACCCATCACATGGCCCATTGGAATGGGGCAACGATTTAAAGGTATTTACAATCTTTACGAAGATAAAATTTATCTATATCAACACGGACAAAATTTAAAAACTCAACAAGCAACCATCATTGATGGTCTCAATAATCCAGAGTTAAATTCAGTTTTAGAAGATTCCATTGGTGAATTACGCCAAGAATTAGAACTCATTCAAGGAGCCAGCCATCCATTCGATATTGAAAAATATCTGGCTGGTCAACAGACACCCGTGTATTTTGGTTCAGCGGTCAACAATTTCGGCATCAGCGAATTGCTTGCTGATTTTATTAAATTTGCACCAGCACCTCAACCACGAGAAACGCAACAGCGCACAGTAAAACCAGAAGATTCAATGTTTTCAGGATTTGTTTTTAAAATTCAAGCGAATATGGATCCTAATCATCGCGATCGCATCGCTTTTTTACGCATTTGCTCAGGTGAATATCTACGAGGCATGAAAGTAAAACATTGGCGTATCAATAAAGAAATTCAAATTAACAACGCCGTTACTTTTATGGCTGGCCAACGTGAGAACCTTGAACATGCTTATCCTGGAGATATTTTAGGGTTACATAATCACGGCACTATTCAAATTGGCGATACTTTTACCGTTGGGGATCAGTTAAAATTTACAGGGATACCCAATTTTGCACCCGAATTATTTAAACGAATAGTGTTGAAAGATCCGCTCAAGCAAAAATCGCTTTTAAAAGGATTAATTGAATTATCCGAAGAAGGCGCTACTCAACTTTTTCGTCCTCTCAGCAGCAATGATTTAATTTTAGGTGCAATTGGAACCCTTCAATTTGAAGTTGTGGCGTACCGATTAAAGCACGAATATCATGTTGATTGTAAATACGAACCCGTTAACACTAATTGTGCCCGTTGGGTTATTTGTGACGATGCAAAAATGTTAAAAGAGTTCGAAAAGAAAGAACACACTCACTTGGCCATTGATAGCTCAAACCAACTTTGCTATCTCGCTCCCACACAAGTGAATTTAAATTTAGCCATGGAACGATGGCCTCAAGTAAAATTTACCGCAACAAGAGAGCATTAAATCTTTAACCGGCAGAGGCGGCACGAGGCACAACAACAACGACATCAGCCACTGGCATAAAACTTGGCACAGACAGCACAAAATCATTCAATCTGGCATACAACTGCGTTGAAGAACCACCATCTAAATTAATCGCTTGCCAACATGCCAAACCATTTTCAGGTTCAGATTTTTGCATAATTTCTGCCAATTCCATCGTAGACAAATACAAATTCTGTGTTGCAACAACCACAACTTGACCATTGCGTCGAATGCCTAAGGCAGAACGATTTGCAACACCAGGACGAAGTTTTGGAATCGCTCCGTCTACCAATAAGCGAGGTCCACTCTGCACTGCAAAATCAATATCATTTTCAGGATGATATTGGCTTGCGGAAAATATTTTCGCGTGATTATTTTGAATTAAAAAAACGCCCCACCACGGTGAATGTTTGAAACGACTCAATAATTCTCCATCACTGATCCGCAAACCTAAACTTGTCATATCGGGTGAAAAAAAGCCGCCATTTATTCCCAAGACACCCTTGGTGGCCATAGTTAAATTTTGCGCAGAAGAAAATTGGCCTTCATATTCTTTAGCTAGCGCTAATGAAAAACGAAAATAATTTAAATCCACTCTAAAAGCGTGCAATATTCCTGTGCTGGTGAGTGTCGGAGTGACAAGCTGCGTATACCATAATCCAGGCGATAATTGACGCCACTGCGTTTTTGCAGAAACTGAAGCACTCAAAAAACAAATGAAAATGAGGAGGGAAATTTTCCGAATTAATTTATGCATTTTTTACTCCCTGTCAGTATATGATCCTAGATTGTGCAGTTGAAATCTACTACGAGGTCCTAATGCACTGAATCTAGGATGATCGTCCTAAAAACTGCTGCAATAATTCATAGCCACATTCCGTTAACACAGACTCGGGATGGAATTGTACACCAAACACCGGCAAATGACGATGTTGTAATCCCATGATCTCGCCTTGTTCGCTCCATGCTGTGACCATCAAGCTCTCTGGCAAGGTCTCCGATTCTACAATTAACGAATGATAACGTCCCACCTTAATCGGATTCACCAAACCGGCAAAAATGCCAGCATCGTTATGTGTAATAATACTTGATTTACCATGCATAGGATACCGACCGCGCACTACGCGTCCACCAAAAGCCTCTCCAATTGCTTGATGCCCTAAACAAACTCCTAAAATAGGTATCCGGTCAGACAACTGACGAATGATGTCCAAAGATATCCCAGCATCTTTAGGTCCGCCAGGCCCAGGTGAAATAATAATATGAGACGGATTGAGTGCGCTCACTTCAGAAACACTAATGGCATCATGACGAAAAACTTGACGTTGATAACCCAACTCGCCAACATAGCGTGCTAGGTTGTAAACAAATGAATCATAATTATCGATTAAAATAACCATTTTAATTTTCCTGCACTTGCAGAGGAGTTCCCGCTAATAAAGCGGCTAGCATTCCCGCGGCTTTATCCAAAGTTTCTTGATATTCTTGTGCGGGATCTGAATCTGCCACTATCGCACCACCGACGTGAAAAGATAATTGATTATTTTTTATCGCAAATGTTCGAATGGTAATTGAGGTATCCATGTCGCCGCTAAAACTGATAAACCCGACACTGCCACAATACGGACCGCGTCGATGAGATTCTATTTCATCAATTATTTCCATCGCTCGCACTTTAGGCGCACCCGTAATTGAACCACCTGGAAATGTGGCTCGCAATAAATCTACAGCATCATAATCAGGCAATAATGTTGCTTTTACGACTGACACTAAATGATGCACTGTCGCAAACGATTCTAGCCCACATAATTGCGGAACTTTTACAGAATGGTCTTCGCACACTCGAGACAGATCATTGCGCATTAAATCAACAATCATGATATTTTCAGCACGATCTTTTTCGCTCATTAATAAGGCCTTCGCACTCGCTTCATCTTGGTCAGCATCCTGAAAACGTGGTGATGTTCCTTTTATTGGTCGCGTTTCAACTTCTCGATCACTTAAATGCAAAAATCGTTCAGGTGAAGCCGAAGCAAGAATTGTATCCCCAAAATTTAAATAAGCTGCAAAAGGAGCCGCATTTCGCTCTCGTAAACGTCGATATAATGCGAATGGACTTAAGCTTTTTGGCAAAGAGGCTGAAAATCGTTGTGCAATATTCGCTTCAAAAATATCGCCAGACAAAATTGACTCAATCACAGAACTAACAGCTTTCTCGTACTGTTCTCTGCTAAAATTACTGACAATAGCATCAGGGGAACAAAAATCAGCAGAAATCTCTCCTAACTCAGAAACTGAATTTATTCGCTGCTGCCAACTTTTAATTTTCTCTTCGGCACGTCTAAGACGGCGATCATCAGTGAATTCAGGAAATCCAGTAGAAATAATCCAGGCTTTTTGTAAATCATGATCGAAGCTCAGAATTACATCATAAAAACCAAGCATAAGATCAGGAAAACAATAATCATCGAGGGTATTATCAGGCAATTTTTCTAGATGCCGACTTGCATCATACGAAAAAAAACCGACAACACCGCCTTGCAATAAAGGCATTCCAGGAAGAGAATCTATTTTAAATAACGACAATAATAATTGTAAAACTTCCCAAGGATTTCCTTCTGTCGCATTATTATTTAATTTGATTTGACCATTTTTACTTTGAAATGTTAGAAAAGGCTCTGCAGCAATATAACTATAGCGACCTAAATCATTGGATTTTTTTGCACTATCCAGAAATACCGCACCCGATTTTTCTGCAAAAAATGAAAATATTTCTAAGGGTTCGCGATAAGGGATTTCAACAACCCATGGTGTTTTTATCGTCATTAAGAGCATCCTATGATTCCGATTTGACTGTCTTCGATAGAATACGAAGATTAACTTTATTTTACAACATGAACAAGAAACCCATCCGTATGCTCCGCAATGATTCTACGCGCAATTTCGCTGCCCGTGTCTTGCCACAAATCGACAGCCAACAACAACGACAGTTGATGATCGGACCCCGCCATCGATCGCATGCTTTGCAAAATATCCATCAACCGAACAAATCGTTCACTTAAATGCTGAAATAATGCAGCTAATTCCAATTCTTTACCTGCTTTTGTTGCCGCAGACTGATAGGAAAGTTGCCCTAATTCTACAAAATAACTCACTCGTAAACGTCGACGTTGTGCACGCTCAGGAAATAATCCTGAATACAGCAAACATTCGTCTCCGACTTTACGAAGCTCGTTGTATTGGTTAAATGAAAACTGCTGTTCAGCACGGAGAAATTCTAAGCTTAAAACCGAATCCGTTATCTCGGGTTTGTCCATATAATGTAGGAGTAAATTCACCAGATATTGCTCTAATTCTTCACTCACAGACAACCCTGATAGGGTTTCTGCTTCACGCACGATATTGTACCATGGTTCTATTACGCTACTCATACATGCCTCATCTTTCGAGCTTTTCAAGCTTTTGCTCTCGTTTTGTTCTCATAAATAACACTATTCAGCACTAATTACACATTACACTGGTAATTATAGCTCAAATAGGGTACTTTTGCCGGTCCCTATCGAAGGCCCGCGGGCCCCTCCAAGTTGAGCTAAGCAAAGAGATTTTTAATGACAGAACAATTACGTAATATTGCCATCATCGCACACATTGACCATGGCAAAACCACCCTCGTTGACAAATTACTACAACAATCCGGTACTTTTTCACAACAAAAAGCGGTAGTAGAACGTGTTATGGATTCCAATGTATTGGAACAAGAACGCGGCATCACGATTTTAGCAAAAAACACTGCGATCCGTTGGAGTGGTTACCGAATTAATATTGTTGATACTCCCGGTCACGCCGATTTCGGTGGAGAAGTTGAACGCGTATTATCGATGGTTGATTCCGTATTATTACTCGTCGATGCAGTCGATGGCCCCATGCCACAAACACGTTTCGTTACACAAAAAGCCTTTCAACACGGATTAAAACCCATTGTCGTAGTCAATAAAGTGGATCGTCCAGGCGCAAGACCTGATTGGGTTGTCGATCAAGTATTTGATCTTTTTGTTAATTTAGGCGCAACAGATGAACAACTCGATTTCCCCGTTGTGTACGCCTCTGCATTAAGAGGATATGCCGGCCTCGATATAGAAAATCTTGCTACCGATATGACACCCTTATTTCAAACAATTGTTGATTCTGTTTCACCTCCGAAAGTGAATCTTGATGGCCCTTTTCAAATGCAAATCAGCCAGCTGGATTATTCGAGTTATGTGGGCGCCATCGGTATTGGTCGAATCTCGCGCGGAAAAGTTCGCCCCAATATGAATATCTCTGTTATCGATCGCGATGGCAAGATTCGAAGCGGAAAAATACTACAAGTACTCGGTTATTTAGGTCTAGAACGAAAACCCGAAGATGAAGCGAGCGCAGGAGATATCGTCGCTATCACAGGTATCGATAATTTACGTATTTCCGATACACTTTGCGATCCTGCAAATGTTGAAGCACTGACTCCACTCGATGTCGATGAACCCACTGTTACCATGACCTTGCAAGTCAATACATCGCCTTTTGCAGGTCGCGATGGAAAATACCTCACCAGTCGACAAATACTTGCGCGACTCGAACAAGAATTAATTCATAACGTTGCACTACGAGTGGACAACACCGAAGATCCCGATAAATTTAAATGTGCGGGACGCGGAGAATTACATCTTTCTATCTTAATTGAAACCATGCGACGCGAAGGTTACGAATTAGCCGTTTCTCGTCCACAAGTAATCATCAAAGAAATTGAAGGTGAACGCAAAGAACCTTATGAATCTGTCACTGTTGATATTGAAGAACAACATCAAGGCACCATCATGGAAGCTTTAGCCGAAAGAAAAGGTAAAATAAAAAATATGGTACCTGATGGAAAAGGACGCATTCGATTAGATTACATTATGCCAACACGAGGGCTCATCGGTTTTCATACCGATTTTCTCACACAAACATCCGGAACCGGATTGATGTATCACGTTTTCGACCACTTCGGCCCTGTGGTCGAACAAGAAATTGGTGCTCGACGTAGTGGCGCATTAATTTCAAACGCAGCCGGCAAAGCGACAGGTTACTCACTTTGGAATCTCGAAGAGCGTGGAAAACTTTGCATCGGTCCTCAAATAGAAGTCTACGAAGGCATGATTGTTGGATTTCACAATCGTTCAAACGACCTCGTCGTTAACGTTATCCGGCCTAAACAGCTCACAAACGTGCGCGCTTCTGGCACTGACGAAAACATTATGCTCACTCCTCCACTACGCCTCACACTCGAACAAGCGTTAGAATACATTAACGACGACGAACTTGTCGAAGTGACTCCTCAAAGTATTCGACTACGCAAAAGATTCCTCAAAGAACACGAACGCAAAAAAGCCGGCAGGGATTGATCTCAGCCAAAAATAGATTATAGTTTACGTCAACACCACCTTGGCTAGAATTTTTCCGCCCAAGATGGGCTAAATATGGACGTTACCATCATGTGGTGAATATTTATCAATTGCGGAACCAAGTATTCTAGGAAGGAATAAAGGATGAAAAAAAAATTTTTGTCACCTCGTAGAAACACAGCTAGCGGAAAACCTGGTAAAGAGACATCATCAGGCGCAGTTTCCTCAACTTCACCGCGCAGTACTAAAGCAACCACTCCAAGAAAAGGCCTATTTAGTGGGTTGTCTCCGCGTAAAAATACACCGCCAGAAGAAAACCCTGCAGCTCAACTGATAGAACCTAAAAAAGCACTGAATCTATTGGATCGTGTGTACACCGCACGTGGCTTGTTGCATGAGCGAATGAAATCTTTACAAGGCAAACCTGCTATTTGCATCAAAGCAAGAGCAGAGATTCTTGCGGCACTGTACGATTTAAAAGAATTAGGTTTAAACACTCAAGCCATGAGAGATTTGGAATCTTTACTTCCAACCATAGTGCCAATAGGTGATTTATTCACGGAAGCAATGCTTCATCAACTCGCCACTGAACCTACCATTAATCAAAGTCACCCTCTACTAAAATCTTTAAATGAGCTCATTTATCTTTTACAAAATCTTTTGGGTGAATTTACATTTGAAGATCAGGGCGAAAAAAAAAATCTACAGCGAATTTATAATCCACTCAAAGAATTGTGCAACTACTACAATGAAAGTCGCGAACAAATCATTAATGCTCAATCTCCGGAAGAACGTTTAGCGCTTATTGCAACTCAAGAAGCTTACATCTTTGGCGATAGTTTCTATGTTTGTGAAGTTAACAAAGGCTCCTTTTCTACTTCTGGTGAAAAAGCGCTGGTAATTATCAGTCGCAATTTCAAAGGGATTATTGTTAGAGTAACAGACTATGGCCTTCGGGCTGTATATTTTGTGGATGGCTTGGTGTTGAAGGCAAATCCTATAGGAAAAAATTTTAATGAGCCCGAAGCAGAAAAATCAGTTGGCTCATGGTATCAACTACACTGCCCTATACCACATTTAGATGACAAACCCGTATTAGTTGCTGCTCCTTCAGAGTCGATTAAGATTCTACATGCCCCACTTGATCAACAAGAAGCTCTTAATCCAGCACTTGATCCACTAATCACTGAATATCTACTTCAAAAAAAACAAGAGAGAATGGTGCAAGTTGGCTACCAATTCGACGGATCAGACTTCCATATGGTACTTCAGGCAGAAAGCACATTGTATTCTTGGAAAATCTATATTGATCAAGCTGAGCTTATCGCTCATCTCACGACACTGGAAGAAATTTACAATCAAGATAAAGTATTATTATTAGACTTTAAAAAATGGCCGGCACCTCTACTTCTATACTCAGGTGCATTTTCAGAAGCATTTATTAAGCTTTTTCTGCAATCAGAGCTAGTACAGAATGCTCTGACCAATAAACCCGCTTTATTTTCAGATATTTTACCGAAAGAATCTGAGGTATTGGAAAAACTTCTTGCTGGTAATAAACAGGCTTGGTACAAACTATTGAGCGAGAATGAAAAAGCACTGCATTTACTCATCAAAGCTTTCCCAGACACGTTTCACAATTTTATACTTGGAAGGCAAGATTTATTTCAGAATTCACTTGCAGCCGGTCTTTCAAGATTTCCGGCGATCTTTCATGAATTATTACAAAACTATACACCAGAAAGAGCCTATCATGAACTACAGAACATTTTCTTACAAATCTGCCAAGCATTCTACTCTCGCTTCTGCATTGCAAACATGCCCATAGATCCATCCGATCTTACAGCTGTTAATCTACGATTTATTACTAGAATTAATGCGAAAAAAGAACCGGTGCGTTTTATCTGCACATTTGACGCGGACAATGCCTTAGAATATCCAGTCACGCGACTAGTCAATGAAAAAGACGGCAGCGCGGTTCATTATCCAACTACCAAATGCCTGCTCTATCTTCTACCTGGATTCACGGAACCAATTGACAAAGAGTTTAGAGAAGAGTTTTTATCGCACACGCCACTCAATTATGTTTTGGATTGGTGCCATTTATTGTACGAGTTCGACCAACAAAAACGGATGAATATTAAAAAGCAGTTGATCACTAAAAAGGATGTGATAGAAAAAACTGACATAAACAATCTAAAAGAAGATAATGTCACTGCGGTACTCTTAAATCGAAAAAGAATACTACATAACCCAGATACATCACTGCGAATACCCCAAACTCTAACACCAGACCGACTACCTGGCATGTTGGATTCCTATGAAAATCTTGAAGAAGCGATGATTGCCGACCTCTCTTTAACACACCTACAAGGATTACGTATTATTCGTCCGGCGGTTGCCGCTTATTATGAAAGAGCGTGTTTTCCAAAACTCAAAAACGAAAATCCCTTCCTAGGTATACTTAATGCAATCAATGTTATTGGATCAAAACAAGCACCTAGTTTCGAACATGCCTTTCTTGGTGAGAAAATTACCGCTTTAGTAATAGAAAAAATGGGAGATAAATTTAAACAAGAGTACATGGACCCACTAACACAATACAATACACTGCTAGAAAAGCAAAATTCTGCAGAGACTCCGGACGAAAATCCATTGCCCAGCATGGAAACTCTAAGAAAAGAATGTAAAATTCCTGAACTTAATAATATTTCACTTCACGAGTTACTTGAAAAACATCACCACATATCAGGAGAACATATTAATAATGCATCCCTGACCATTAAAGAAGCGATTAAATTATTTATTCAGCATATTGATTTCAATAAAAAGTATTACGAAACTGGAAAAATTGATATGCTTCTCCATTACCTCAATAGAATTGGACTCGAATTTCCTTTCGTAAAATTAAAATGCTTTACAGCAGAACAATGTGAACGGCTACTTTCGCTGGCAGCCGAATCGGCTTTGCCGGGCGTTATTAAACTCCTCATTAAAAACGATGTTAAACTGAATAAATTAAATGCAGTAGGGGAAGCAACCTTACACACACTACTACGAAGTCATCGAAATAAAACCACTCAGAACGTCATCGATACTCTGACAGCCTGTCTAGCCTTTAAAGCCAATCCGGAGCAACCTGACAAAGAAAATCGCACACCATTAATGCACTTTATCGATAATACTGACCCTAATAATAGCGACTTTTGTTTTGATGTTTTAAAAGTAATGAAAGAACATCGAACAAATCTTAATCAGAGCACAGCCTTTCAAAAAAAACAAACCTCTGAACACACAGGCCGCCTTAAACATCTTGTGGGTACTCCACTCGATTACGCCATTGATTGTAATAATCCTGCAGCAGTACTAGCCCTTGTTAAAAATGGCGCGACTGATTTTGTTGATATGGAAGCTGCTCTGCAATTCGCAGAGTCTTATAAAAATCACGATACATTTAAAGAATGCGTTGAACTTCTTAAAAATCATCCTAGATTCGCGGTGACTTACGCCATCAACGAATTCTCTACATCTCATCCGGATGAAGATCATCCGGCGCATTGCGTTATGCAAGGAGCAAAACACGACAAAAGGTATTTTCTTCTGTCGGTTTGGAGTCAAATATTCGAAGAAAACGGTGAAATCAAGCGAATAAATAGTCTTCGAAGTGGTGCGCATATTGTGATCCCACTTTCAAAACAGTCTTATGAATTTTGTTTATGGTCCTCCTTAGCCGATAAAGACCCCAATAATGCGAAACCAAACCAAATCTATTTATCTAAAGAAGGTGAATACTGCGTTCTAGATCCAGATGGGAACCTAAAACTAGGTTCTTTAAAAGGAAATATACCCTTTAATTTAGATCAGCTATACCAATACCTTAAAGCTAAAAAACTTTCTCACGAGCATCTTGTAGAAAAAAAACAAATGGAATACAAAACGCTTTTCATGTTAGCTGCCCGTAAAGAGGTTCACCCATTCCTGCTTCATGTCAAATTCTTCCCTGAATTTCCTTTAGTACAACGTATCGTCGAATTGATCAACGAAAGATTAGGGTGCCCAGGCACACACTCCGAACTTTGGAGATCGAACACCCTCGATGGTAAAAAAACATTTCCATTGCTTGTTGTTAATACGGTTATTGGGGAATCATTTAAACAGTTTGAAGCCAATTCCGATAAAATTAAGGACCTACTGCAATGTTTAGATAGACGTATTTTCAGCCTACAAGCCGTAATAGCGATTCTCACTTCACAAGAAGATGGTCACGCGGATCAATATAAAGTGCCCGAACAACAAAGTGGTAAATACCTTGTCAATATTGATCCTGACAGAGCTATAGTTCCCAGACTTTATTGGGACGGCAAGGAGAAAAAAATTCTTAATAAAGATATTTTTTATCTCACAGAAGCCTTTGAAAAAATCCCGCTTGATCCAGACGCAATCATGACTATTATTTGTGCAAATGGCAAACGACTACCTGATGTGGCTCTCAATGAAGTGGATGCTGAAATACTCATTAGAGAAAACGCAGGACTTTTCTTTGATGAGATATTTCACGAAGCCATGACAGAAGAACAATTTCTGCTAAAACTATTTCCACGTGACGCTTTATGCAAAGGCGTCACTTTCACTACAGCTGAAATGATCGAACGAGACAAGAAAGACCCTTTACCTTCATCATTAAGAAAAGCCATCGAACAACTCGATAATACAGAAAGTCGACAATCAGAAAAAACAAAGGTACAGAAGAAAAAGAGAAGCACTGTTTTTGGCATTATTAAGGATCAAGCCGAACAGTTTACATTAATAGACTGCCCTCTTGAATTGCGGACTTTCGCTGAGCTCTACGAATTATATGTCAAAATTGCAAAATTTCTCTACTTGAAATCACGTTCCGAAATTTATCCGACTAGTTTATTCAGAGAGGCATGCCCTGAACTCTTCCATCAATATAACTCAAAAACCAAACAAAATCCTAACTTGACCACTTGTCAAAAATACTTACTCATTAATGATGGAAACCAGAGAACACTCACCACACAAAAAGATGTGGTAGACTGCACATCGCAAAATCTCTCAACAAAGTTTAGAGGCGGCCAGTTTTGCAATTCCATTGAATCCCTTATAGAGTTTTATCATCAGTCTAAGAAGACCGCAACTGAAGTTGTTGCAGTTATTCATAAAATAGATATTAGCAATATACCTTCTTCAGATACTTTCAGGTCACAAAAACAATTTGAAAACTTTATTCGATGTATTCAATGGAGTGACAACAAAAAAAGCAACCGATTAATGCTTAATGCCCTTCACGAAATTCAAAAAAAATGTAAATTTCAGCTGACGGAACTATGCCTCAATTTATGTGACGACCTTACATGGGACGACTTAGTAAAGTTTCTTCAAAATTCTCCGAAATTACAAAGACTCGAACTAACAAACTGTAATGGTCTAAAGAATGCGCTTGGAAACTCTGTATTTACACTACTCGAAGATTATTCTCCAGAAATCAAAAAAGTGGTCATTATTAATACTGATATAACCCATTTTACCTATGATAGTAAAAAACTTGCCTCCTTAATTCACTTAGAAGTAAGAGAATGCAAACACTATAAAACGTGTCAGCTTGTTGACCCACAACTTCACCATCTTGATGTCAGTGACAATGAGAAATTAGAAACTATCTCATATACCTACACAAAAGAAAATTCATTACCGTGCTCAATAGAAGATGAACGTCCTCTCAATGTTTTCCTTTTTCAAAATTGTAAATCACTGCGTCCTGAATCCATCGAAGCCGTTCTAGATGCCTCACCATTTCTCCAAAAAATTAACCACGAAAATACACAACCCTACAACCCTCGTGCTTTCATTTCATTCGCACTGATGCAAAATCGCTTTTGCCAAAACACTTTTGACGCTATGGTTCAAAACGGAACATTAATACTGCATAATTTAATTGAAGATCATGATCTTCGTCAAATTTTACTCTGGCTAAAACACCCTAACAACAAAGTGACGATTACTGAAGTTAATTTTTTAAGTGCCACTCAACTCTCTCAAATAGCAAAATTTCAATTCATATTTGAATTGAATCCTAAACCCCGTATTTTAGAACCCGGACCAAAAAGAGAAAAACGAACTCAAGGCAATGCCTATGAATGGGATATCGGGTTGGCTACGGTTTCTGCTATGGAAGAACTACCCAACGGAAACATTTTCGCCATTGGACAAAGAAAAGTCACAACTGCCCGTGGACAACCCTCTACTGTATTTGGAATCAGAACACCTGAACGAACAAACGCAAGAGAATTTGAAACTTTTGGCACACTCTCGGATCGTCGGAAGGATGAGTTTACTGGAAAGTTAATTAGCCTTGACATGAGAAGTGATGTCATCAGCAGTACGATGATGCCTGATGGTACAATTCTTCTCTCAGATCGAAGTAATAAATGTATCCTTCTTGATACCATTTCTCAAAATTTTATCGCACTCAACATTCTTCAAGTAAAATCTTTCTGCGGTGATGTCCTCGCACTCAGTCACAACGTCTTTGCTCTTCATTCAGATCAAATTTACATTATTATCAAGCGTCATGATCAATGGATTATAAAACACAAAATCACTGGAACACCCATTTTACATCCAATTATTAAAGGCCCCAACAATCTTGTTGCATTCTGCTCAAGAGAACAATCAGGATCAACATTATCCATCATGAATTATCAAAGTGGTGTCACAATCTATACCCAACACTTTAATACGCAATTGATTAAACCACTCCGTTTTCTCAACAAAAAAGAAATACTCATCTGCAATGGTGAAGCCACACACAAAAAAGTCGTAGGGCTTGGTCCTTTTCAAAAAACGATCACACAAAACGCCTTAACCATTATCAATATCGAAACGTGTGAGATCACTATCCTCAATAGAGATTTTTTGATAAACGCAGATAACATTCACAATATATGCGCTGTTCAAGCAACGAGTGAAGAAATACTTATTACCACTCTAGGCACTCAAAATAAACGAACATTAATACCAACCCATCGTTATTTATGTGATGCAAACGTTACTAGACAACCCGTCATGTGCTATCAAAATGACGTACTCACACTCAAAAAAAATGAAAGTCAAAATACATGCCTTGAAATGCAACGTAATAAATTTCACATTCTGGATTTGAAGCTCCCGCATGAAAATCAGGATAAATTCGACATTATCATACTTACTGAAGGCGAAATTATTATAAAAATAACTACACCAGAACCTATAGAACGCTCTACTCTGGACATCGACCTTAGCAGCAACAGAGCTTGGTACGAAACTATCTGCGCTAACCAACCCACAGGCCGTACATTATTTGATTTACTCTCTGCCTTCTTCGAAAAAACATCCATTCAAGACCAAACAGAGCGCAATACACAAACAGTCACCTGTCATGACAATGTCATTTTAATAAAAGGCCTCACCGAAAAAGAAGCCAACACTCTACGCCGCACCCTCAAATCTTTCTGGCAACATCCTCTCTCCCCCACTGCCAGCCCAAGACTCTACCGACCCCGCTCGCCCAACCTGACTCGCTCTCAAGATGATAGCTCTAAAGATGCCGTACCAATATCTAAGAGCAATGACATCTTCAAGATCGAGTAACTATCGCAACCATACTTCAAGGTAATAAGAAGACAATTATTGCGTGAATAATGCGTCATCTATCCATATCACTCATAACAATTTACGTAATCAGTTCCATTTTTATGTCAATTAACCCATTCACCTCAGGGTTGACAAAAATAATTTCTGCAGGATAATCGAGCATGTCTCTACTAATTATGGAGGAGTCTTATGAAAAAGAGTTTATTTAGCTTTAAGAAGAAAGAAAAAAAAGAGCCAGAGGCCAATTCAGATGGCCCATCTACTACGACCCCTTCAGCACCTCCTTTGTCAGTATTGACTGTTGATGCTTCTACCCCTGCAGCAAACTCCGCGGTTACTGAAAAAAGTAGTTATGCTCAGATGACTACAAGCTTACAAAAGCTCGATTTAGATAAACAATTACTTCCCGGCGAAAGAGAATTCTTACTAGCAGAAGACCTCTATAACTTCAGCAAGCTTTACGAGGCTCTAGAATTATATGAAAAAGCGATCGCTAGTGGATACTCAGCTGGGTATTTTCGCTGTTGGGTCATTCATGATTTATTCTTACCAGAAAAAAATCAACAAATGGTTGATAGATATTTAATTGGCGCACAAAAAGCGGGGCTTCCTTGGTGTATAGCCGAAGCCGAAAAAAACAATATTACAGCAAAATATATTTTAGGCTGTTATCACTATTTTGGCATTGGCGGTGAAGGTAAAAATTATCAAAAGGCTTTTAAGCTATTAAAAGAATCAGCACACGCGGGCCATGGTTTTGCTCAAAATTTGTTAGGTGTTTGTTATGAGTTTGGTAACGGTGTTACCCTCGATCTCAGAGCGGCAGTTGAGTGGTATCAACAATCTTCTCAACAAAATATTTCCTGGGGTGAATGGCATTTAGGTGTTTGTTACCTTTATGGCCGAGGCGTGAAAAAAGATGAAAGGAAAGGTATTGCTTTGATAAAATCAGCCTGTGACAAAGGCCTGGCTGATGCACTCAATGAACTTGGCTTTTGTTACATGAAAGGGATTGGAGTATCTAAGAATTATAAAATGGCCGCCCCATTATTTGAACAATCAGCTACTAAAGGTAATGCCGATGCGATGTGCAGTATTGGTGCTTGCCATGGCAATGGTCATGGAGTTCCAGTAAATAGAGCGCTAGCCATTGATTGGTACACTAAAGCTGCCGCAAAAGGTCACGAAACAGCGAAAATGAATTTAGTGAATTTGAAGAATCCACAGCAAACAGTAAGATATCGTTATCATTGGTTTCGTTATTAATAAATGCTAGGAAGGGGGCTAGATTGAAGCTACCCTCTCATTACTCAGATTAGACCTACTGGTCCTGGCAAGAAATCATCATCGATCATCATTTTCATCAAAATTAGGCATGCGGTCGCAACGTGTTTGGTCGACAAAATCCTCTTAATTCCGCATAAATAACGGTCATTTACCCAACTTAAACTACTCTTCCATAGCCCATAACGCGCGCCCTCCGCGGGTTCCATTTTCCTTAAGTTTATGTTAAGATATGCGCACTTTACCCCAGCATCACCTTCACTAAATTGCTGGGCTCAATCGGTAATAGTTCGAGAGGAGCGGGTGCAATGCAAAAAGGTAATACGGGTGACGATATACAGCCATTAATCACGCAATCTGGCCAATCACCCGCAAAAGCAACCGCACCCCCACCCGCATTACCCCCAAAACCGCGTTTGGCTCCTAAGAAGGCAGGTGCGAATAAGCAAATCACCGCCGCCGCACCTGCTCAAACAACAACAGTCAACAAAACCGCCCGGAAATCCTTAGATTTAGACGAATTGTCTGAGACAGAGACCGAATCAGCCTCAAAACCCTTAATAGACTCTCCGCCGCCTTCTCCTCCAGCTGCCGTAAGACAAACCTCTTGGGCTAAATCTCCTAGAGGCTCTTCAGATGCCCCCGCAAGATCCACTATAGTTAGCACTCGCACAAAAACCTCCATTCCTCCTCCTCGAGAAAAACACTCATCACTCCAAGCTAAAGCAATCGATGAACCGATATTCAAAATCGACGCCGCTGAACGAGTAATGCGCTCCTACGAAACCCTTCAGAAAAATCTCCGAGAAGGACTTGGAGACAAACCCGCTGTTTATTTTAAAGCCATTGGAGAAATCAAAGCTGCAATTAAATTTCTTAATGATAACCCAGAACAACACACGTTAGTCGCATTATTCAGCAAACCAATTCGTATGTTAAATGCATTAATACCTGATACTACAAAAAAATCTCAATTGGTAAATAATGCTGAAGACAGCGCTAAAAAAATATCCAGCGATGATGATCATCAATCCACTGAAAATCGCACCAGTGGAGAGGCGGTCAATGCTGCCAGTGCAACATCAAGCTCACCTGATGATAAGAGCGACAAGTCGCCCCAACTTGTACTAAAAAAATCTTCGGCTGACATAAAGTCCCTCGCAAGTCATTCAAACAATGATGAAGTAAGCCAAGATTCTCCACCACGATCAAAAGCACAACCTGAAATTTTACCTGAACAAAAAATAAAACAGGAAATAAAGCTACTGCCCGTTCGTGACATGTTTTCTGTCAATACACTTGCACAAATCATAGCCGATAATAATTTATCACTTAATTCTCCGTCTCTTGTTCCACTCAATGAAATTATTTTAAGATTGCGTACATTAGAAGGACAATTTAATACAGTTTCATCATTAAAAGACCCCATCACAAAATTATGCGTCTATTATTCATCAGCACGTCAACAATTGATAGAAGCAAAAAATTCTCAAGAAAGAGAAAGTCTATTAGAGAATGAACCCGTTGTGGTAGGTGACTGTATCGACTATGTTATCCTAGATAAAGGAAACTATAAATCGGCTGATGAACGGGCTCGCGCCATGTTACAATCCGATCCTGAAGGAACATTAGTAGAGAAAAGTAATACAGGTAGAACCTGGGGTGGAATTCATTGTAATGCCTGGATGAAAGTTCCTGGGAAAGATACCCCCCTCAAACCATTAACTGAACAATACGCCCAAAATATCTATGGCTTAGTCAATCAAAATGAAGATATGCCCACGCATACTGCTTCTGCAGGAATAAAAATACTCCATACACACGTTAATCATGTAGCAAATCCCAATGAAGAACTTAAAGAAAAGCTGAGATTTTATGGCGAACACGATAAAATAGAACGATTTGAACAATGCGGCGATTTAGTCGCAGGAGACGATTTTATTGTAGCTCTTGAATCGTTGGCAGCTTTTATTGCTTGGAAAAATGTCTTAGGTGAAGCTGTTATGGTTGCTCATTTTACAGCTCTTGAAAAACTGTTCATCAATAACCCTGATTCTATTCGCGACATCAGCCTATGGCCTGAAGATTTAATTAAGCACTGGCCAAAAGAAATAATTGTATATGACGGCAAGCTTGAAGACGCGCTTGCAAAAAAACTCCCCACTTTTTTTAAATTATATCATCGCTTAATTCCTAATTATACTCCTGAAAAAGCTGTCGCAGAGCTACCTAGTACTCTTGATCGACTACATAATTATCCTTTAACCGCCTTAATCTTCCCTAATTGTTTGATAGATCCAGTAGATTTAACCAGTGCAAACCTTAAACTTTGCTCACGATTAAATAATACGGGTACAGCGTTTAATCATTGGCTGAGATCTTTTGATGCTGATGAATGCTTGAAACCTCCTATCACTGTCACTAATGGTTTACATTATCCAGCGAGTAAAGTTGTTTTATTCGCGATGGCAAAGCACTTAAAGAGACCTGTAGATCCTCAATGGGTGAAAGAAATTCTTGCCTTCACCCCACTTCAATGGGTCGTTAAATCAGAACAAGCCTCATACAACAGAATTTATAAAAATAATGCTCGACTTCTCGCAGAAGGTGTTTGGACTGAAGATATTATTTATGATCAGCAACAAACGCCTGACAACCTTCAACCCGATGAACCGAGTTCTAGTGCTGCGAAACCTCGCCCCCGAAATGCTGGAAGAAAACAATTAGCACTAGATATTCCCTTTATGCGAAAATTGAGTCAATTACCATTAATGCTAAAAAGATGGACTCGAGGTCAAAATGCGTTAAAACGAAATCCAGAGATGACCCTAGAAGAACTTTTTAAAGTTATGTACCCCGAGGTTTATATCTTTTATAAACGGTTGTGCCTCGATAAAATTGACGAAAGTAATTATCCAGGAAGTATATTAACAGTATTTGATAACATGCTACGTCAAACACCTCCATATGAAGTTGTGTTTATTGATTTTAATGAATATATCATCCCAACTTTAAGAAGACTCGGAAAGAAAGGTAACTATGGTCAAGATTATTTCGCCGCCCAAGCTTATAATCGTTTAGTACAAGAAACGAACAAACCTGAAGTTCCTAAAGAGCAACATATCAAAACCATGGAAGAACTTTCCAGAGAATGTATTATTCCAGAATTAGGTATTTCACTCGCAGAACTATTGAAAGATCACAACATATCAACGGCTGATAGCACCGATCGACTACTTAGCATCCCTGACTCCATTAAATTGTTCGTTGATCGCCTTGACACCCAATTTATTCCTACAGATCCAAAAGAGATTGTTGATCTACTCGACATGCTCGGAACGCATTATGAAGGCATCAAATTTAATTTACCTTGGCTAAAACCAGAGTCACGCAGAGCACTAATTTGTGACGCAATAGCTTTTGCCAAACCAGGCGCCATTAAATTACTTGCTAAAGATTCAAACGACATTAACGCATTAAATAAATTTGGTGAAACTGGATTTCATACTCTCTTACGAACACATCGAGATTTCGCATCAGACAACTTCTTAA
The DNA here is from genome assembly GCA_019748175.1 of Gammaproteobacteria bacterium. Taxonomy (NCBI): domain Bacteria; kingdom Pseudomonadati; phylum Pseudomonadota; class Gammaproteobacteria; species Gammaproteobacteria bacterium. The sequence goes on along the minus strand of JAIEPX010000017.1, from coordinate 20,776 downwards.
AAACATTAGAAATATGTCTAAATTTTTCAACCTGCGATCCTGACTTAGAAGACTCTCAACAACGCACACCGCTCATGTTATTCATTGAATCAATGGATACCAAGGATCAAATACACGCTGAGTCTGTCATTACGTTGCTGAGAACCCATAAAAACAATGTTAATTTAAATCTTCGCACTCCTTTTTCTCGTAAAAATAAATTCGCCTCAAAAGAAGCGGGTACAGCTTTAGATTTCGCCATCGACAGAGATAATGTTTCAGCATTTATCGCCCTACTTAACCAAGGCGCGGGTGATTTAGTCGATATTAATGCGGCGCTTCAATTTATTAAAAAATACAAAGGCGATCCTGCATTCGACAAAGCACTTGAGTTATTAAAAATTCGACACTCAGAATTGGCGTATGAAATTTATTTAGAACAAATCTCTACAACAAAACCCGATAAAGAACATCCTGAACATTGCCTTATGATTGGTGCTGAACATGGCAAGCGCTACCTTTTGGAAAGTATCTGGAATACGCTTTTTGACAAAAAAGGTAGGATCATTAAAGCTGACGGTGTCAAAGAAGGTAAACATATTGTTAGGCCCATCAGAATACCAGGAAGTCGTGACCCACTATTATATTCAAAGTTTTATCCTGAATTTCCCGGACTACAACGTTTCGCTGAAATTTTATTGTCGTTATTCTCTTGCCCAACCACACGAAGTGAACTTTGGAGAGTTAATTCTTCAAAAGATGAAGCCATTCCTCTTTCATTAATTACTGCTGTGAATGGTGAATCACTATATAGTACAATTACAGACACTGCTAAATACAAAGAATTCAGAGAAAAACTAGACCGTAATCAATTTGATCTGCTCTGCGCTATTCTTAATTGGTTGGCCGAAGAAGATGGTCACGCTGATCAATTTAATGTTGTTAGAATTCCTACGCCTGAAGGCGAAAAAATGATCCCTGTGCCATTTGATCTTGAACGTATTTTGGTATCTGCGTACCTCCGTAAAGGCGATAAAATATTCTTACTGATGAAAAGCATCGTGATGTTCTTACACGATTATCGTCATCTTCCAATGACACCACAAACTATCTCCACTTTACTCAATGCAAATGGCAAGAGATTTTCCTCTACAGTATCTACGCGCGAAGAAATGGAACAACATATTCGTGAAAATTATAATCGACTATTCGATAAATTAGCATCATGTGTCCCAAATATTGAAGCACAACATCTGGCCCTTTTTCCTCGTGATGAAAAAGTTAAGAGCTGTACCCTAACCGGTAAACAGATGTTTAAAATACAAAAATCATTTAAAGCAAAAGTGGGCAGCACAATTGATCGGTTCGTGTCAGAAGAGGAAAAAGAAACTAATAAGGTTGTCGAAGACGATAACAAATCCGAGCGAGTACAAGCGTTAAACTCTGTACGAAAAGGATTAGGAATTAGCGAATTCATTACTGTGCTTGGTCTTCCTATAGAAGCAAGAGCTTTACCTGTACTCAGTGAACATGCTCAACATACAGCACTAGTCCTGCTCAAATATGCTGGCAGACCCATTACTAACCATCGAATACTCTCAGAAGTACGCCCCAACTTGTATCCAGAAGTGAATGGTGTTGTGTTAGCTCACCCCCGATTGAACCCTTGTGAACAATATAAAATATTCACCGAAGGTTTCACAAAAGAAGAAAGAAACAACACTGTGCCAAGAACAACCACTTCTCAAATGTCTTACTTACAGTGTGTTTCTCAACCTGCGTCCGGAAGATATCAGAGTACTGGTGAATGTGTGACCGCACAAGAAGCCGTTAATGCCTATAAAAAAGCAAAACAAACCTCACTGATGAAAACTATTGCGAGAGTAGAAATTAGTCGTGGTGATACCACAAAACTACAAAACTGTAACAATGTGCAAGAATTTGAAACTTTGGCCAATAATATTAAATGGAATCCTCGCAACGAAGACAATCGCGCTGTGATAGACACAATGATCCTCGTTCAAAAAGAAAATAAACTTATTATGCGAAAACATTTAAGAGTTGTGAATTGTAAATCATTTACTTTAGACGACTTTGAAACCATTTTAAAAATGTCACCCTTCTTAGAAACAATTGAGCTTACAGGCACCACTCTAACACCGGGCAAAGGACTTCAACTTCTCAAAACAGATGACCCTATTGAATTAATTGCTCTACATTCTCCGAATCTTATCAAACTGATCCTGAACGAAACCACAATAACATCTGCCGTTATTAAAGGCGATCTCTTACCCAGACTCACCCACTTTGAAGCTAGAAATTGCATGTTAATGAGAGGCGTCACGATCATCGATTCTCGCCTTACGCATTTAAATATTTCCGGCAGTGACAATTGCGAGCGATTAAATTTTGAATATACTGTTGCGCAAGCACATAAACGTCCTCTAGACGAAGAACGTCCCCTCAAAGTATTGGATGTATCTGGTTGTACAAAACTCAACGGTGACGACATTACTCGGGTTCTCGATCGCTCTCCTTTCCTCACCGATTTTATTCATGGCGGCAACCATAAATTCAACGCTCGCAGCTTCGCATGGTTTGCTTTCAAACAAGGCCGCTTTAATCGACGAATTTTTGAATCCATGATCCAGAATGGTGTTCTTAATCTTTACGGGCTGCCGTTTGAAGATAGACATCTAGCGAAATTCCAGGAGTGGCTGGGGGCGGCTAATGCGCCTAAAGTTACAGAATTCAATGATCGCGGCTGCAGTCGTACAACTCGCCTGGGAACGGTTGATTTTGTGTTTAGAAAGCAGGAAATTACTAGGATGATATATGGTGGGCCAGTGCGAGGAAATAGGACTTGTGGTCAAATCAAAGAATGGAACATGGGGTTGAAGAATCCCATCATGGCCATTAACACGCTCAATAGTGGAGCGATTGTTGCTTTTTCAAAACGAGTTCCTTTAAATGCTCGCAATTTAAGTTCTGTTGAATATAACGTTCGATTACCCGATGACACCGCAAAAGATATTCATAGTTCTGCTTATGATAAAGAAGTGACTGCTAAACCCGATGCAAAACCGTCATCATTGAGCACTGGATTTGACTTAGTGAGCAGTATTGAAATGTCTGACGGAACGCTGCTTTTGTCATTACAAGAAGACTCTTCACAAAAAAGTCCGTCTTCTTATTTAATGCTTTTAGATCCACTCACACGTACTACTCAACCCCTCGATGTTCCTGAAGCAGGATCACTAGCAGGTCATCTTTGCTATCTCAACTCTACAACGTTTGCTTTGCATTCCGATAAATTTTATATTATACAAAAAGAAGAAATGGGTTGGAGAATAAAGCATACTACTCAAGGCGCACATTGTGGTTTTGAACCTATCAGCAATGGTAAAGATTTAGTGGCGTTTTCTTTCGGAGATTCAACGAATTGCACATTATGCCTAGTGAATATTCACACGGGTGAGTTAATCTATTCTCAGCAAGTAAAAAATCGCATGAATAAAGCTGTTCTTTTCCTCGATGATGAACGCATCATGTATTACGATGGCGATTTTTATACCGTATTAAATTTTACAACGTTCAATTTCACTAAACTCGAGAAACACAAAAAATCTAATATTACCGATCCAAAATTTGCTTGGGCTAATTATTTGCCTACTGGTGAACTGTGTATCGGCGGAGGACAGAACGGTGAGGTATTAGATCCTACAACACTCTCAAGACTTTTCGCGTCCGACTACGGTCGTGGAAATATGTCTTCTCAAATCATTTCTCATAATGGCGATGAATTTTTCATCACCGAAGATGGTAAACTTTACATTGATAGAAAAGCTTTTTTTATTATGGATTTAAGTTTCAGGCAACAGCCACAAGCAGGTTTTGAGTGCATGAGAGCTCAAGATGACAGTAATACAATGACTATTTTAACGCCTGAAACTATTATTGTGGACAACAACCATATCGACGAATCTGGAAATGGCTGGAAGCCTAAAATGCTCTCTGGCAAGCCAACCTGTACGACTTTTACGCAAATGATCTTAGGCTTATTTGAGAAATATTGTGCGTTCAGTAGTCTTCAAGGACAAAAACCCTATGTTACTTTTGATCAGCAGGCCATTCACATTACAGGTTTATCAGAAGAAGAGGCTTCAACTCTCCGTGGATTACTGAATATTTTTTGGAAAAAACAAGTGAATGCCTTTGCTTTTCACGCACACAGACCTGAAAAATTATTATCCCAACAACAGTCCGTTGTAGATTTACTCGACGAAGACAATGAGCAAGTCCTGGTGGAACTCAATTAATTTTGATCATATTTATTTATGTGGTGATGGCTGATTAGCGACATGAGAGAGATTTTCTTTATCTGCTGCCGTGGTAATCTTATGATCTCCTACCGTGGTGAGGGCAGTCTGTACTTTCTCTTTCATTGACTCTCTTCCGTTCACTGTGACATCTTTAGGCCCTTTATTAGGTAAATCTGTCGCAATATTAGCAATATGATTGGGAGTATCGTCAGATCGTTTTACTTCCTCTATGTCGACCACAGGCTTACCTTGTTGTGCTGAAATAGATAAACGCCCACCTTTATTATCTTCTAATTGCATTGAAAGAGAATGGGGTTTTTGTTCTACTTGAACATCTCGAAAACCATGCGTATTTGCATAATTGGTTACAGTGGCTTGGGTACTCTGTAAATCATTATTACTTGCGACAGTGACCTTGACTCTTGATACCCATAAAGGTATTCCTTTTGCCGGAGCACTAGTAATTTGTCGTCTTTCATTTTTAGGTTCAACACTAACAGGTGTAGGTGGCAGTGAACTTCTTTTTTGATCGACAGCAACAGACGCTGTCGATGTGGGCACTGGCGCTGGTTTAGGCGTACGCGCAACTTCGCTTTTTTCAACACTCACCCTACTCGTCTCATCGGCTTTAGCAACAGAAGGCTCAGATTTTACCGTTTGTGCTGCTGGAGTGGGTGGTCCAGTAAAAAACGATTTTATAGCAGACCCTACTTGTTGGAACATTAACCCAACACTCGTTAATACACTCGTGAATGTAGTTTTATTTTTTGATTCCAACAAACTAGCGATATCTTTGACTGAACTTGGCCTTGTTGCAGAAACACTGATGGAATCAGGTTTCGTTTTACCAAATACTTCACGCCTAAAACTTGCATATCCTACAGATGAAAATCCCTTCATCACTACATCTTTTCCATTTCCACTCAATTCAATTCTTTGTCCTCCCTTAAACTCAATTGGAAACTTACCAAATTCTTTTTCATTAACAATTTCCAACTGCCCCCCTTGAGCTTTAAGCCACGCATTAAACTCATCTCCCTTACCTCTAAATTTATCCGCATAGCCATTCAACCGCACCTGATTATATTCATACTCCGCAACTTTAGTTCCGGCCGCCTCAACCCCTGTTTTCGCTTCCGCTTTTCCTCCTCCAAACAAACCCGCAACCGCCTGTCTCAATCTTCCAAACAGAGAAACCGGCTCCTCCGCTTTTTCCACTCCCAACAGCGATTCTCTCTCGGTTCTTGGTGACGATTCAGACACCCCTTCCTCGGTATCGCTACCAATAGATACACCGCTGCTCGTGTCTAATGCAGGTTCTGCCTTCGCCACTCCTAAATTAAGCGACATTACTGATTCATCAGCTGCTTCACTTCGCGAATCACTTCGCATAGTATCTGTCATGGTTTGTCCTCCTTCTAGTATTGATCCATCCTTTGCCTCTTCCCGTACTGATTCCTTAGAAACTTCAGCCTCCAATTTTTTTAAACCTGCTTCTAAATTCGATTTGACACTCTCGATCACCAATTTATCGGCGCTCGTTTTTATTGTCTTTCCTTCAAACTCTACTAAAGTATTTCTCAACGCCATTACTTCTATTGCAGCCAATCTTGATGCATCACTATTATTTTTTCTTGACACAAGTAGTTGAGAGATTTGTTGATCATAAGCGGTAGTTACATTCGAATACGCACCTTCTTTTCGATGGGCATACATAAAGTTTACTAGCGCCCATTTAGTACTTGCATGCTTATCGAATTCAAATGACTGCATTTTTCCTTTATAATTTTCAACTGACTTATTTTCTGCTTTTTCTGCAGCACGATATCGATCAGGAACTACATTAGTCGATGTTGCGCTTCCAAAAACATCCAAAACGATTCTAGGAATTCTAATTAACGCTACAAAAGGAGCCTGAAATATTGCACGAGCGGTTGTGTGCTCTCCAAAAATCACACTTACTCTTTTTACACCCACCTCAAGCGCTAAAAAAGCATATTCTAGAAGCACAAATGGATTCAAAGCGCGGGTCCAATTTACATCAGTTATTTTTCTATCAGAATTCAGTCTTATTATATTAAGTTCTCTAGCGCAATCTAACATCACTTCAGTGAATTTAAGATTCCCACCTTCAAAGAGATTTCCTGTTATAGCAGCCCATCTTGAAGTATGTACATCTGGTTTAATTCCTAAACCAACTAAACTATGTACGAATTCTTTTGCAATATCATCACCTGTCCTTTTGGTTTTCCCAGCCTTATCAATAGTATCTACGGTACTTGTTTCTGAATGAGCACCTCCTAAACCAGCCTCAGATGACAATCTACTAACTTCTTCTCCTACTACCTCAACAAGGGCCCAGTCATAAAGGTTTTTTGAATGATCATCCTTCGCAACGTAGTGACTCATATGATCAAGCACAGTACTTAATTCATGATGACTCCATTTAAGTGCATTTTCTCGATCTTCCGGTAAAATTAAACTCATTAATTTCCCAGTTAACCCTTCTGTTTTTCTATTAGTAGCATAACCTAACGACATCAAAGAACTGAAAAGAACTCCTCTTGCGCTTGCATCTGATTCAGCTAATCTTTTAATTTCTGTTACTTGTTCACTAATTGATATTGAACCAGTTGTTTTTGATCTCATTAAAGTGTCTACTAATAATGCCATCTTTACAGAGGGTTCTTGATTCGTGAATTGTTTTTTAACCTCTTTGCGTGTCACAACATCATGAGACAACAGATGACTTACCATAATACCTACTTTATCTTTATTTTCTGGTTTATTGAGCTCTGAGAAAATAGCTTCTTTATATTTATTATTTAGCCCAGCCAGCAATCGTAGATTTTCAAAAAGTGCTTGATCTTCACTGGCAATATTTGGAGATTCTCGTAAAAGAGTTATTATAGAACTAACTTTATTAGTGAGATAGCTATCCATTTCAGTTAAAACTTTTAAATTTTCAGCAGACTGTTGACCCATCAATTTCAGAAAGCTATTAAATTTACTTGGACTTTCATCACATATTTCTTGATATCTTTCAACTGCCTGCGCTTTTAATGTTATTTTTCTAACATCAGCACCCTCTGCTTTTTCGATAGCCGTAACCAGTCTTTGTGTTTCCCCACGCATGCGCTTAATGACTTTTTCATCAATGCCCTTATTTGACATGTTTGAATACCTCCTCCCATTTCTACTGTAATTATAGCTCATAGCACGATTTTCGCCGGTTTTCAGCAAACTCCAACCTCTTCACAATACGCCTCCCTGCCAAAACGTTTGTCTGGCGGGCCTACCAACTACCTGGCACATCGCCGTTTGGATGGTAAAAAATAGGGCATACTATGATCCAGTAGTTTTTTATTGTGGTCGCAGCCAAGGCGTCTGCAGTTACAATATGCTCAAAATGGGCCTACAGGCTTGGCCTCAAGCCATCGCAGCAAGCCAAGCAAATTTATGCTATAATCATAAGGAGGTGGTCTTAATTTATAGTTTTTAAAGGAGAGGCCTATGAGAATTGCATTTATCAGTAATATCGGATACATCCTTTTAGCGATCTATCTGATATTGATCGGTCTTAGCGGTTTAATTGCCGGCTTAGCTATTCCACCAATCGTTCTATCAGTCCTTGCTTTAGCGTCTGGAATTTTTATTCTTATTGGTAGATAAGTCAGCATCAATGGGAGGGGTTATATTATGTTAAGCTGGATATTAATTTTCTTAATTATTTCGATTATTGCTGGTGTATTAGGATTCACAGGAATCGCGGTAGAAGCCGCTTATTTTGCGAGAATATTATTTTTTATATTTATTGTTCTTTTTGTAATTTCACTCGTGATGCATTTATTTAGGTAAAGCGGCATATAATACCTATCAGGTTGAACGTTCACTGAATTGTATTTACTACACGCGCTGAAGCAAAATCCAAGATGCTTATGGTGCCCTTATTATGATTTATTATAAACCATAGAGGGGTTGTGATTATTAATAAAAAAACTAATAAAGTTAGATTGGACTTTTCTTATAAAAAATCGTATCTTTTTAACCTAACACAACTTGTGGGGTAATAACGGTGTATTTTCTAAAACATACAGAGACCTCTCCCATTCTCGAAGCTGAAAACCAACTTAAAATGCTACAATCTAGGCAACCTACAGAACCCTGGTTCGCTTACTTTATGGGCAACGAACAAAGTGTTAGAGCGCTCATTAGCGGTAAACTGGACGCTCACAAGGATTTGTTTCCAATCTCCTTATACTGCACTGAAGAACAAGCCGTACTAAGTGTTCCTAAAACAGCCCCTGGTAAAGGGTATATACTAGCCTACGGATGTGATAAGCATACAATTAAAGAACTGACTCAAACCGGACAATTCCATAAATCTATTCTATACGCTTTTAGTGCGCATGAGTTTAAACATAACCAGATGTACCCTAATCAAAAAAAAGCTATTACAGTGCTAGAAAACCAAGATCGCTATAATCATCCAGCAACTACTGATTCTGATAACATAGAAAGATTGGGCAAATAACTACAATAAAGTTCTTTATATTATTTGAATTAGTTTTGCAAAAATCACACATAAAAACTTTCATTCACAGCACTCCCCTGCCATGGTATAATTCGCCTCTTTTTTCACCGATAGAGGCCTATACAATGGATATTACACGCAAAATTGCAGACCACCTCAAAGTCAATGAAAAACAGGTCGCAGCTGTTATCACACTACTCGATGCGGGCTCTACAGTTCCGTTTATCGCTCGATATCGCAAAGAAGTCACCGGTAGCCTGGACGATACACAGTTACGTACACTAGAACAAAAACTGAACTACTGGCGTGAACTCGAAGAGCGCCGCCTGACGATTATCAATAGCATAACTGAACAGCAGAAAATGACGCCTGAACTTCAAGCCGCCATATTAGCCTCTGAAGACAAAGCCACTCTCGAAGATTTATATTTGCCCTACAAGCCTAAAAGACGCACAAAAGCTCAAATTGCTCGCGAAGCAGGTCTCGCACCTTTGGCTGAACAACTTCTAGCAAATCCCACATTAAATCCACTATCAGAAGCTGAAAAATTCCTCAACGCAGAACATCAAATTAATGATGCTGCTGCAGCGCTTGAAGGAGCTCGTCAAATATTGATGGAGCAATTTTCAGAACACGCCGATTTACTCGGTTCGCTCCGTGAATATGTCTGGAAAAATAGTATTTTAGAAAGCATCGTTGCAAAAGGAAAAGATGAGGTAGGTAAAAAATTTACTGATTATTTTAACTATAAAGAACCTATAAATAAAATCCCCTCTCATCGCGCACTGGCTTTATTTCGTGGTAGAGCCGAAGATATTTTACGACTTTCTTTAACACTGAACGACGATCAAAATGCTGATTGCATTTCTCGTATTGCTTCAACATTTAATATTGCACGACAAAATCGCCCAGCCGATACATGGCTCTATGAAACTGTAGAAAAAACCTGGCGATTAAAGTTACAACTTTATTTAGAACTCGATCTCATGACTCGTTTACGACAAAGCGCTGAAGAAGAAGCAATTCGCGTTTTCGCTGATAATTTAAAAAATTTATTGATGGCAGCTCCTGCAGGAAATCGAGTCACTATGGGGCTAGATCCAGGATTACGCACGGGCGTCAAAGTTGTAGTCATTGATGATACTGGAAAATTATTAACGTTTACGACCATTTTTCCGCACGTACCTCGCGAAGATTGGAAAGGTTCCTTAACGACACTCGCTAAATTAGCTCAAGAATTTAAGGTGGATTTGGTGAGTATTGGCAACGGAACGGGTTCACGAGAGACCGATAAACTCGTCACAGAACTCATGCAAAAATTACCTCAATTAAAACTCACTAAAATCGTCGTGTCAGAAGCGGGCGCTTCTGTTTATTCTGCTTCTGAACTGGCCGCAAAAGAATTTCCAGAACTTGATGTGACTTATCGGGGCGCAGTTTCAATCGCACGCCGACTTCAGGATCCACTTGCTGAGCTGATCAAAATAGATCCAAAAGCCATCGGAGTAGGTCAATATCAACATGATGTGAATCAAATTAAATTAGGTAGTAGCCTTCAAACTGTTTTAGAAGATTGTGTGAATGCTGTAGGAGTCGATCTTAACACCGCTTCTGTACCACTACTCGCTTCCGTTGCAGGTTTAAATGAAACGCTGGCAAAAAATATCATCGCTTATCGTGATGGAAATGGGCGATTTAAAAATAGAATGTCCGTAAAAAAAGTTCCAGGCTTAGGTGATAAAAAATTCCAACAAGCGGCAGGTTTTTTACGAATCACTCAAGGCGAAAATCCTCTTGATGCGTCCGCCGTTCACCCAGAAGCTTATACGATCGTAGAACGAATTTTAGCTCAACAGAAAAAAACTCTGCGAGAAATAATGGGAAATTCAGAGCTACTCAAAAAATTAAATCCTAGCGACTTTACCGATGAAACTTTTGGAGTCCCCACCATAACCGATATTATTCGTGAATTAGATAAACCAGGTCGAGATCCTCGTCCTGAATTTAAAACCGCTAATTTTAAAGAAGGTGTGGTCAGCATCAACGATATTAAACCAGGCATGGTATTGGAAGGTGTTGTGACCAACGTGGCAAATTTCGGCGCATTTGTTGATATTGGCGTGCATCAAGATGGACTCATCCATATTTCTCAATTAGCGAATCACTTCATCAAAGATCCTAAAGAAGTCATTAAAGTAGGAGAGATTATACAAGTGAAGGTGCTTGAAATTGATATATCTCGGGCACGTATTAGTCTTACACGACGTCTTGATGAAAAATCTAAAGATTCTCCTGCACCCAAAGAAACTCAACAACGTCAAAAGCCGGTGAAAGCAGAACAACCGCCCAATGCCATGGCTTCTGCCTTGCTTGCAGCCTTAAGAAAAGAGTGACTTGGGCCCCTCACTGACTGGACTTTTATACTAAATTATGTTAGGGTTCAGCCAAATTTTTACAAATACGCTTTGATCTTTAGTAATCTATTTTACAGGAGAGCGCACTATGAAACTACCTGCCCCAATTGATGATGTACTCTCTGATGCAGCTATTCAAACAGCGGCCGATATGAAAAAACAAATGGGCGACGAAACTATATTATATTCATTACTAATCATTGCAATTGGTAACGAAAGAACAGATAAATTAGCTTCGATCCTCGACCAGATTGGAAAAGAAAATTTTCAAGGAGAACGAGAAGTCGACGATCTCGGCAGAACCCCTTTTGATTATCTTATTCGATGCAAAAATAATAAGGAAGTAAAAAGAATCGTATTGGAATACTGCAATCAAAAACAGCTGGCAGTATATGCTGGAATACATGCAGATCTTCAAAGACAAGTTGATTGCTTGAACGCACCACTAACTTTAGAAGAAATTCAAACAGCCATCGATATAATGAAAGAATCGGGTAATGTTGGTCCACTAAAATTTTTCTTTGCTAAATCAGTCTTGCATGCCGATGCCGCTAAAATGATGCTACTTATAGCAGAAATTCCAGAGAAAGACTTTTGTTTTCACTTTGAAATAAACGCTAAAGGAACATCCCCTATTGATTATCTCGCTCGATGTAAAGATCCTAAATTTATACAAACAGCACTGATTTACTGCACTGAAGAAGAAAAACAATTATACGAACAGAAAAAATCAAACCAGCCAGCAGCAGTTGCCAAAAACTCTTCCGCTACTGCTAAAGCAGCACCACCACCTCCTTCAACAAAAGTCTCAGAGAAAAACTTTCACAAAGAAGTGCAATCTGCTAACACAAATGCGAATAGATCTGTTGTGCCATCGAAGGAAAAAGAAAGTGGCTGTACACTACAGTGAAAAGTCTATTAGTGTGACTCGCCTCTAATACGCTTATTAGAGGTGAAAAATTGCTTGAAGACTTAAAAAATTGGAAAGTTTGTGCAGGTGACAGACTAACAGTAAGAGTCGCGCCCAACGCATCATCAAATCGTATTAAGGTAGAGAAAACGCAAGATGGATCTACTCGCCTCAGGGTCTATGTTACTGTCCCTGCTGAGAGCGGAAAAGCCAATGAGGCTGTTTTGAAATTATTGGCAAAGGCACTGGAAGTACCGAAATCAGCCCTCCTTATCGTACGCGGTGAATTAAGCCAAGATAAAATCATAAAGATTTTGAAATAAATGTTGCAAATTCTTGATGGTACTTCAATGGTGTAAATTCAATGATCTGATAGTCCGCTAAATCATGAATTTTGAATGGATCATTTTTTAGAATATTATCAAGCTTTTCTCGTTCATTGAGTTGTGAAATGATTACCCCACCAGTCCGAGGAATTTTAGGTCCTGAGGTGACGAAATAATTTTTTTGGTAGCCCTCTTCCAGAAATTGACGATGGGCAACAACGTGCTCATCAATTCTCTCAATGGGTACTTTGTAGTTTAATAGAATTACGAACATTGCCCTTTACCCCCATAATCAATAAATAAAAAAAATTCATTCTATAGATAGAGCTCAATAATTATCAAGCCACCCTATTTTAGTGTGGATAATAATAAATTGGCAAGCTCCTCGCTCTGCGATCTGATTTCTCTAACAGCCGTAGTTTCAAATGAAATCCCTTTTCTCGCTGGACCTAAGGCAAATATTTTCGTAGACTCTTGACCAGAGGGGTTTATTATTGCTCCTGATTTGGCAACATTTAAGCCTAATTGAAGCTCGTTAAATTTAGCGTATCCTTGTGATATTAAAGAGTCGACTATAGGATTGAGATGATCATGATTATATTTTCCTGGACCCGTACAGTTTATTATACAATCAGCATCTAAAGTAAGCCTTTGATGTGCATATCTGGTTGTTATTACAACTGATTTGTTTGCAATTTCAACAACATGACCTGCAATAATTTCCAGTGATTCATCGCCTTGATATTCCTTAATATTACCGGCTATTTCAGGCGCCACTCTGTGACGCACAGTTTCCCAGTAAGTAGCAAGATGCCTTAAGAATTGTTTTTTCTCAAACAAGGTGAATGACATCCAAAATTCATTGGCTTTTAGTCGAATCGCCTTAAATAAGGCTTGATGGTAGTCTATTTGATTCGGATGAGTTTGTATTTCATATCTAATTAATCTTATAAGTTTCTTTAGTGGCAACGGGAATAGTTGTTTGTCAAAATCATAATGTGTCGTATCAGGTAAGTTTACCTGCGGCAAGAGTCCATGCCTAGATAAAGCCATTATTTTACCTTGATGATTTTGTGATTTCAGTTGAATCACTGCGTCTATCATTGTTAACCCGGTACCTATTATTAAAATTCTGTTCTTTTTTGAAATAGCATTATAGCTTTCAAAATCCCAGGGATTATGTATTATTGGAATAGTATTATCTGATTGAAGCTTTAGTCTTGGCAAGAGATTTCCATGCGCTAAAACAAGCCTATCTGGATTCAAAGTCTTACCATCCGATAAACTCAGCAAAACGCCTTGGTCATTCTCTCTTATAGAGATACATTCAGCATGAATCATCTCTATAAAGCCTCCTGCTTCGGAAGGCTTAATCATTGCCTTAAGAATATCTTCTAAATATTGACCATACATTTTTCTTGGAAGAAATTGGTCGGGCAGTTCATCAGATTTTATTCCTAATTTTTTATGGTGACGATTGATCTTTAACCAATGAACAAAATGATCTTTATCATGATTAAATGCACTCATATCTTTAGCTCTAACATTCAACAAATGGAGTGGATTTAATGTTGAATAAGCGACCCCTCTTCCAAACGATTTTGATGAGCCAATTAAATAGATATGAATGGATGATTGAGAAAGTCGATATAAATTCGCGGCTAATGATACACCAGAGTATCCAGCACCCACAATCGCAATGGTAGGAATTTTATTTCTTTGATCGAGCATTTTTCTTCCGTTTTTTGCTCTCGCTAATAGCTTCAACTCTTCCTGATAATTTATCGGCAAGAGGAATAATAATATTACTCGCTGCATGTTCAAAAACAAAAGGAAAAACAGCATGTATGATGCAAATTAAGCCTGCTAAAAACATTTGCAATCCTGCCCACACTGCAAATTTAAAATGCACTAGATAGGTTTCTCCTGCATGATGTGGATGAGTTAAAAATAACTTTCTCATAGCGCTCTCCTTATAACATACCCCACTACAATTATAGCTCAAGATGACTCTTAAAACACATATTTGCTATTATAGCTTAATGTATAGACCAATTATTGCGCCTCAATGTAAAATGCCGTATTCTTCGAAGATACAGGTATAATCCTAGGATAATTGTGTTTGGAGATCATTCATGAAAATACGTTGTGGTACTCGTGGTAGTCAGCTTGCTTTAGCTCAAACTCAAATGGTAATTAATGCTCTAGAACAGTCGCACTCATCTTTAGAAGTTGTACCTCACGAAATTAAGACATTGGGCGACCGTAAGCAAGGCACTAAAGCTGCAAGTCAAAGTGATAAAAAAGACTGGGTATATGATCTTGAATTGGCGTTATTAAACAATCAAATAGATTTTGCCGTTCATTCGAGTAAGGATATCCCACATGAAATTGAGCCGGGTACTTCTCTTCTCCCTGTCTTAAAACGAGGAAATCCTTATGATGCCTTTTTAGGCAAAAAAATGGGTGATAGTCATCAGCGACTTTTATTTTCTGAATTACCGCTTGGCGCTAAAGTTGGAACAGCCAGTTTAAGACGGCGTGCCTTTCTACTGAAAATTCGCCCCGACATAATCGTTGTAGAATTCAGAGGAAACGTAACAACGCGCGTGCAAAAATTAGATGACAGTGAAGAATTAATGGGAGCGATCATGGCTTCTGCTGGTTTGGATCGAGTCAATATTCCCGGTTTAAAATACGAAGCCATCTCTTCAGATACTATGTTACCAGCAATTAACCAAGGCATTCTTGCAGTTCAATTTCGAGAAGATGACCAAAAAATTAAAAAAATACTCGAAGCCATTGTAGATCCGGAAACTCAAGCATCGTGGCTAGCAGAACGCGGAGTCGTAGAAGTTCTTAAAGGTGATTGTAAATCAGCGATTGGTATTTTTGCTCAATGTGATAATAATTCTGTTACCATTACAGCCAATGTCATGTTACCCGATGGCTCAGAAAGTATTGTAGCAACGGATACCGGACAGTTATCACAGTCTTATGATTTAGGAAAGAAATTAGGAGAGCGCCTGATTGATTTAGGCGCAATGAATATTATAGAACGCTCTCGCTATCTGCCGACTGAGAATTCTTAGTCGCGACTTTATTTTGCATATTTTTAAGACGAACGCGATGATTTTGAAGCTTAGTTTCCAAATGAGAAATTTTATCGCACATTTCTGATGGATCGAAGTGTTTTTCGAGATAATTAATATCCACCTCAATTTGTCTTAATTGCAATTCATCAGTAGTGGTTTCTTTATCCATTTTCAATTTGTTAATGTACTGAAGCCCATTCGAATAATTGTCTTTTAATTTCTGAATGGATTTTTCAAAATGGGACGTTGCACGACTATAGTCTTCAATACGTGCCATTTGATGCTGCCGCTTTGAATAATTACCAAATACTGTCATTGTAGCCATACGATGCTCCTTAAGCCTTGCCCATGTCTGTTTATACTGTCATATAATAAATCTGGCCCATTATATGCTATCTATAAACTAAAGTAAAGCCCTCGGAGGCCCAGAATTGGCCTCTGTAGCCCCTTTGCAAGCCACACCAGGCCCTGTATGACCACTCTCAATCACCTACCACCCCATCTTCCGCAAGCCCCTCCCCTAAAACCCCTCATAGCGAAAGGAAAATCTTTTAACACTTTGATAAAGACTCGATTTTACTGGATAGTATTGCTATACTTACAGTGAAAATCTCATACTTTCAAACACGGGGGCGATTTGGTTTCGACGTGGATTACAAAGCTTGAGGTGCATGTCGAGCATGTAGCTTCACTCGTTAAAATGAGTTGCAAAATTATAGTCGCAAATAACGAACTATACACCAAAGTCGCCTAAGGGCGGCTTTTCACTCACTGGATAGGGCTTGTCCTTCCAGGTCTGCTTCGGTAGACACGAGTGATCACCCTTTACAAGATCGCAGCAGCGACCGCCTTAGTCAATGCTGTTAAAACCTAACTAGGCTCGCTGTTACTACCCCTGCCAGTCGGGTTAGTAATCGCTAAATCAATGACTTGGCTAAACATGTAGTACCAACGGTAGCGGATTTACGGACGCGAGTTCAACTCTCGCCGCCTCCACCATATGGCGTCACCTTTTGTGATCGAGATACAACTTATCAACGCATTATCAGACAATTATATTGCTTGCATGATTAATGCTGCCACAAAAAACTGTATCATCGTTGATCCAGGCGAAGCAGATCCTGTTTTCAATTTCCTCAACGATCATCACCTCAATTTATCAGGCATTTTAATCACTCATCATCACTGGGATCACATCAACGGCATAGAAAAATTATTACAAAAATTTGATGTTCCGGTTTACGGCCCTGCAAAAGAACCGGTTCCAGGGATGACTCATCATCTTAATGATGGCGATGTCATTAATCTAGAAAGACTAGGAATGACATTTAATGTTATGCATATTCCTGGGCATACACTGGGTCATATAGCTTACTATAATGATGATGTTGTATTTACTGGTGATACTTTATTCACAGCGGGCTGCGGAAAAATTTTTGAAGGCACAATAGATCAAATGTACAATTCTCTAATGAGGATCGTCTCACTGAATGAAAAAACATTAGTGTATTGTGGACATGAATATACTGCATCAAATTTAAAATTTTCGCAGACAGTAGAGCCTGAAAATCTTGATATCCAACAGCGAATTGATCAGGTAACACAACTACGTCAAAAAAATCTTCCTACTGTTCCCGCTCCGCTTTCTCTTGAAAAAATGACCAACCCCTTTTTACGCTGCGCAGTTCCGTCAGTCAAAAAAGCGGCGGAAAATTACGCTGGAAAAGTATTGAACACGCCACAAGAAATACTTGGAATACTACG
Source organism: Gammaproteobacteria bacterium (assembly GCA_019748175.1). Lineage (NCBI taxonomy): Bacteria > Pseudomonadati > Pseudomonadota > Gammaproteobacteria > Gammaproteobacteria bacterium. The sequence goes on along the minus strand of JAIEPX010000017.1, from coordinate 3,432 downwards.
ATCCTGGAAAAATAATTTATAAAAACCAGGTATTAGAACGCGACGATAATATTAATTAGCTCACGCAGCTCAGCATCATTGCAAATCTCTTGCCCCATGAACCAACTGAGCAATTGAGGATCAGTTTCATCCAATAATCGATCAAAATTTTTAATTTGTTCTGCGGTGAGTTGAGCAAACTGAGATGATGAAATGAATCGGGCTAAAAGAGCATCCAGCTCGAGCATACCGCGGCGGCAGCTATAACGCAGCCGCGCGATATTTTGTTCTCGTGATAAGTCATCTGACATATTAGTGATAATTACGCATCTTCACCTGCGCCATACGATTCGCGCATCATGAAAGATAGAATTAAAGCAGCAAATAAGCATAACGGAATCATCACCAAAGCCACTTGATAATTCGCTGCTGAATATGTCCTCACTCCATCGACCATTTGACCTGTCCAAGTATGGTCAAGCAATTTTCCAACGAGCGGTGAAAATAACATTCCACCAAACATAACCAGCATGTTAACGAAGGAAACCGCAGAGCCTGACATATGAAACGGGCAATTTTCTCGACCAATCGCAAAACACACGATCTCTGTTGAAGAGAAAAACCCAAACAGGAAAATCAATGCATAAACGATATAAGGAGATTGAGGCGTGAGATAAAGAAGTGTTAGAAAACACAACCCGGATGTAACACATCCTAAAATCAGAGTCATCCGACGTGATCGGAGTAAATCTGAAAACCATCCTGCAAAAGGAGCCCCAACTAACCAACCTGCAAATACCATCGCATTGGCGTATGAAGCTTGATGAGGTGTGTAACCATATGTTTTCACAAGGAAGTCGACGCCCCATAATTCACCGAACACCGACAAGGACATATAGAGAGCAAGACCAATAAGTCCGGCATACCACATTTGAATATTTTTGGCGATTGACCAAACACCACGCAAAGCTTCCCGTAATGTAACCCGTTCTAGAGGTTCCATATATTCAGGGTCACCATGGGTATCTCTCACAACTAACCAAATGACCGGCACAAGCATAAAACCGATGACCGTCCCAATAAATACCGTCTTTTCCCAGCCGATTGACTCTACAAGGCTCGATAATTGAACAACCCCCGTCATTGCCCCAACCATACCCAAGGCTGTCGCCAAACCAGCAAACAAGGCAAATCGACTAATGGGCAACCAGATCGCGGCTAGTTTGAGCACGCCCACAAACGCAAACGCACTACCAAAACCGACTAAAAATCGCCCCGTGCCAGCCAACCACACCAGGTCGGTGGAACCAAAAAGTAAGCTGCCTAGCGCACAAATCAGCACCGCTAGCGTTAACATTTTCCGCGGACCCATGATATCTGTCATCAATCCAACGACGATTTGCATAGGTGTATAAGCGATATAATAGAGTGAAGTAATAAACCCGAATTCTTCTGCAGTTAATTGAAATTTATGCATTAAGTCTGGAACCATCACACTCGGTTCTATGCGCAAAAGATACTCATAACAATAAAACAAGGCACCCAGACCACAAATAGCCCAGCCCAACATTACCGAATTACGCGATACTTGCGATTCTGTCACTATATTCCCCTCCCATTATCGAACAAAACTAAAGTCCTACCAGGGACCCTGCTACCAATACCAAAACAGCCTATCTTATCAAAAAATCACTCTAACATCCACAGCATCTCCCGGTTAGGATTTTTGGATGTTTTGGTCACTCAATGCCCTGTATTCGTGATGCCCGATTTTAAAACCCGGAGATTCCTGCTAAAGCCTTAACTTCGTACTCAGAATTTCCTGTAAATATAACCCGCAAGTATTTGAACTCAGAGCAAATTGAGTTATACTTCGCGGTCACCAGCCGAAGGGCTGAACACGATATTTTTATAAACCTTAAAGAGGAAGGATCACAACGATGCAAGGCGAAAAGAAATTCGAAATTACATTAAGTCACAAGTTAACAGGCTTCTTCACGCAAGATGGCGATTACATCGAAGCGTTAAAAGTTGTAGGTAAATCTGCGTCAGACGCTACTCAACTAGAAGCAGCAAAAAATTACTTAATAGATAATGACCTTTTTGCAAAACATCCCAATCTTCTTGGTTTAAATGACATATGTTCTAATTTCTTAGGGTACGAATTTGATGAAAGCGATCCAAAAAGAATAGCCGAAGCTTTCCGCAAACCCGAATTCGTAAAAGCTCTCCAAGCCGATAAAACATTGCTAGAGATTTTCAACTCAGAAGACTCACAAGTAGAAGCAGCGAAATTGTTTGTCATGACCGCCCCAGGTCTCAACATTGTGTTTTTTGTTGCATTATCTGGCAATCCGCAATTTGTTGAAGATTTTATCTCACGCGTAGAATCAAGTGGCGCATTAAAGGGTAAATTCGATATTAATACGCATTATACAGAACACAAACTAAATTTGCTTTTCTGCGCTACTTTACTGCGCTCTCCACAGCTACTTGCTAATTTCCTTGATAAAAAAATTGATTTAAATCATAAAATTAAGAATCATGATCAATATTATACTTTACTTCAAATGATGCTGTTTTTCTATAACAATGCCGAAATGTTGAAAACTTTAAAAGAAAAACTTCACGCTGAAACTTACTCAGCCCTTATTAATAATATCACTCTCGAACCCATGAATTCCGGCATAACCCAAACGGATTTATTGTCGTTTGCTCTAGAATCAGATTTATTAAAAGGCAAGGATAAAGCGTTAATAGAACTGGTTGATTTTTGCTCTCGTGACATCAAAGTATCAGACACGTTACTAGGACTCATTAATACCAAGCTTAGCGGAGAAACCAAAACAGCCGTGACGGAAAAACTAAAACCCGCTAAAGCAGCTGAAGAAGAACATCAACAACAAAATGCTTCAACTGGTAACGGTTCTGGTCTACTTGACGACGAACCGGTAGACGAGGTCCATCAAGAACAGCCTCTACAAAATGCTTCAGTTGGTAATGGTTCCGGTATACTTACTGACGAACCGGTAGACGAGGCCCATCAAGAACAGCCTCTACAAAATGCTTCGGCACGTGATCCCTCTGATCTACTTGCTGACGAACCAGAAGATGTGGTCCATCAAGAACAGCCTCTACAAAATGCTTCAGGGCGTGAAACCTCCGGTCTACTTACCGATGAACCTGAAGACGTAGCCCATCAAGAACAGCGTTCACAAAATGCTTCAGCACGTGAACCCTCCGGTCTACTTACAGAAGAACCTGTGGACCCAGAGCATCAAGAACAGCGTTCACAAAATGCCTCAGCGCGTGAACCTTCTGGTCTACTTACAGAAGAACCTGTGGACCCAGAGCATCAAGAACAGCGTTCACAAAATGCCTCAGCGCGTGAACCTTCTGGTCTACTTACAGAAGAACCTGTGGACCCAGAGCATCAAGAACAGCGTTCACAAA
>JAIEPX010000016.1 GCA_019748175.1 Gammaproteobacteria bacterium | reverse complement strand
CGTGTGATTGAAGCGTTAATCCAATCGGGGGCTATGGATCATTTTGGTACTCATCGTGCCAGCTTATTAGCCAGTGTTGATCATGCCTTCCGATATTCCGATCAACATCGAAAAAATCAAGAATTTGGACAGCAGGATTTATTTGGAATGGCAGTGACTCATCACGAAACTATTAAAGTCGATTATGTGAAAGTGCCCAAATGGCGAGATGAAGAACGTTTACAAGCTGAAAAAGCAACATTGGGATTTTATTTAAGTGGCCATCCCATTCAGCAATATGAAAAAGAATTACGACAATTTATTTCAAATACTATTTCCACGCTCAAACCCACTGAGCGCAAAAAAACCGTGCTCGTTGCTGGTTATGTGGTGAGTGTTCGTACACTGATGACAAAACGCAATACGCGTATGGCGATTGTTAAAATTGAAGATCGTAAAGATATTATTGAAGTGGCGGTATTTTCTGAAGTGTTTGAAGAGGCTCGTCCGTTGCTGGTTAAAGATCAATTATTAATTATTGATGGTGAAGTCAGTACTGATGAATTTTCGGGTGGACTACGGATGAGTGCGCGCCGTATTTTAGATTTATCGATGGCGCGGTGTGAATTTGCAAAATCGGTGTATATTGATGCGACTCAACAGGCGAATCTTGAATCGACTTTATCGGCGCTTCAATCGGCTTTGGGTCAATTTAAAGAAGGATCTTGTAGAGTATTAATTGACTATCAAAATACTGAAGGTAAGGCGAGAATGTTGTTGGGAGATGAGTGGAAAGTTTCACCGAAAAATGAATTAATTAATGCCCTTCAGCAAATTTATGGTAATGATGCTGTGATGGTCGGATACGGAAAAGGGTGAATTGAAGGGGTCAAGTCCTCAAATAAGAAATAGGCCAAACACAAATCATAGACTATACACTGCCGTATGATTAGCTTATTTCTTATTTCAGGACTTGACCCCTTATTGTTGAAAGTTTTTTATAAAGCGTATCAAGCGCAAATTGAGTAGCTTGTTGTCGTATATGCGTTCGATCGCCGTGAAAATGTTGCATGAGTGCGAAAGTATCAAAAAGATCTAGGCTTGCCCAACCAAACCACACAGTACCGACAGGTTTTTCGGGAGTGCCGCCTTTAGGGCCAGCAATTCCCGTGACAGATAAGCTGATAGTAGCATTGCTTTTTTGAAGAGCGCCTTCAGCCATTTCTATTGCAGTTTGCTCACTCACGGCACCAAATTTTTCAAGAGTTTGAGCATTAACTGAGAGCATCTCTTGTTTAGAAAGATTGGAGTATGTTACAAAACCGCGATCAAACCAATCAGAGCTGCCCGATAGCGAAGTAATTTCTGCTGCTAATAATCCACTGGTACAAGATTCAGCAGTAACTAATTTCTGTCGGTGGATTTTGAGTAAATCATACAGTGATTGCGACATGGATATCACTTAGATGTACTAGATCGTCAACCATGCGATGTTGATGTTTGGGTTTTTCAGGACATCTTAGCGCCCTCAGTAAATCGAATTTCCCAGCCTCATCAATTTCTAATTCGGGGGTGTATTTTATAGGAACGTTTAGTTTTTCTTGAGGTATTGACGACGTATAAAGATTTATTGCCGTTTCATTGTTAAGGCGATATTTATTCTGATCTGGAGTGGAAAGATCTTTATTTTGCAGAGGTTTATCGAAGTGTTTTAATAATTCATCCGCTGCATTACTTTGAGTAGTTGCTTCATTGATCATCTCGTTTGTGGCTTCAACAGAATTAGTTGCAGCATCGAAGGTAAATACCATGCCTATAACTCCGACATACAGTGATACCACAAAAAGCGAAACTGTTACGACTGGAGTAGTGATGGGTACAAAGGTGACCAGTGTTAGGAACACGAATAATGGGAAGCCCATATACCACGCATAACCTGTTGTTATGGAATTATAAACATTTCCAACCCACTTAACTAGCGACATGAAAAAATTGTCCTCATTCATTTTTTCACTTTGTTTACGCAATTTTCTTGAGGCTTTTTCTAATTGCTGTTTGCGATCGAGTATGCGTTGACGATCTTCTTTATTAATAATTTTGAAGGCTGGACTTTCTGTTGAAGCTTCTAAGCGATAATAAAGTGAAGCTCTTTCAGTGTTTAATAATTTTAAATCTTCTGTCACTTCTAGTGTAAGACGCGTCACGTGATCAGCATATGTTTTTAGCAACGCTTCTTGTTGATTCCAATACGCATTAAAAAAACTAAATACGATGGACGCGACTGTAGTAGTAACAAGGCCTGCAATGTAAATATTCACCATGAGTGGAGTAAAAGTGATTCCCAATACGAATTTTAAATATAATGCAACACCGCCTGGTACTATTGCACCCATAATTGCCATAAAAATTAATTTAGCTACAAAATCTACGACGGTATTAACAATAGTCCATTGGTAGAAGAATTCGGAAAGTCTGTGTAGTGCCCATCCAATTTTTTTACCTAGGGTGTTTGGAGAAGCTAATTCAAAGGCTGATTTGGGTAGTCGCTCTCCAAGTGGTTTTGAGAGATGGTTTAATAGAGGGATACGTGTTCTTAATTCGTTTTCTTTCTTAATAACAAAATATTTTGTGTCTTTTGAAATAGACGAGTTTTTTCGTGTAACAATTAACTCAGGTTTTGATTCAACCTCTAGACGTTGAAGGCTGGTTTTTCGATCATTCAACAAATTCTCACAAGATTCCACCAGTTTTTTTGCGGAATTTTCAATCCATATGGATTCTTTAATAGCTGCATCGTAGGTTGTGATCGCACGGGATTCTGCGACATAAGATTGAAACAATCCAATAACACCTAATGAGACTGCAAAAACTAAAAGGGGTATAGCAAGCGGAGCAAGCCACGCTGGTGCAACAATGGCATTCACTGCTAGAGCGATAAAAAGTGGGAAGCTTAGATAAAACACGTACGAATTAATAAAAGCTTTGTACACACCTATAATGTGTCGTTGGATAAAACCATTGGTATATTGTTCAGCTTTTTCTCTGGCTTTGGGAAGAGAGTTTTGCCTGGTTTCATCATATAACTTTTTGAGTTGAGCAATTTTTTGCTCAATAATATCAAGGTCTTCTTTTTTAATGCACTTATGAGGGTTTAGTTCTGTTTCAGGAGTTTGTAGTAATGTTTGTTCTCGCTGCAATTTATCTTCGTAGTATTGGATTTCATCATACAGTTGTTTGATTTTCCGTGTGTACTCGTTCATGGCTTGCAAGTACTCATTACGACTATCGTCTCTGAACAGGAGGTAAACGGCGGCTAAGGTCGTGATCGTGGTCGTAACGGCGAAAACGACAGTGAAGGTGGTGGTGATGGGCCAGAATAGAAGAAATGCCGTGAAGAAAAAGAGTCCGCCAGTTGCTAAAAATCCATTGAATAAGCCTGAATACAGATACTTGCCTGATACTTGATATGTCTTTTCATCGAACAGAAATTCAAACGCCATAAAACCTCCCCTTCACATGATTTTAACCAGGAGTCAATCTTACAAAAAACCCCCTGGTTTTACAAGAAAAAAAGGAGTGGGTGGGAGGGGGCAGAGTAATAGCCAACGGGAGACTCGACACCTATTCCTATTACGACACCTATTACTCTGACCCCTTCCCCTTTAATAGCTGCTGCGTTATCCTGTGAAGGCTGAGGCATCTATTTGCTGGAGTTCTTATTAGCTCCTTCTATGATCGAAACACCCCATGCGCAGTACTACATTACGGAGAACTATGATGAGTCGTATTAATAGCTTTCAAACGGATGATATTCTCACAATCGCTGGTCAGAATTATCATTATTATTCCTTGAAAAAATTAGAACAAGCCGGTCTAAAATCGGTGCATTTACTCCCTAAAACACTGAAAATATTATTGGAACAACTGCTACGTAACGAGGATGGGTCACGTATTACTTCAGACGACATCACTACCCTCGCGAATTGGGCAGTAAAACCGACCGCTACTAATCTTCTTTTTTCTCCGGCTCGGGTATTAATGCAAGATTTTACAGGAGTCCCTGCGATTGTTGATTTAGCGGCGATGCGTGCTGCCATGGTATCTCGCGGAGGTGACCCTAATAAAGTGAATCCGCTGACACCAGTGGATCTTATCATCGATCACTCTGTGCAAGTGGATGAGTACGCGAATAATCATGCGTACACTGATAATGTCCATCTTGAAATGCAAAGAAATCGAGAACGGTATGAATTTTTGCGCTGGGGCCAACAAGCCTTCGATCATTTTAGAGTGGTCCCTCCTGGAACGGGAATTTGTCACCAAGTGAATTTGGAATATTTAGGCAAAGTCGTTTGGTCTCGTGAAATCGACGGAAAATCCTTCGCCTATCCCGATACTTTGGTCGGAACCGATAGCCACACCACGATGATTAATGGACTCGGTATTTTAGGTTGGGGTGTTGGTGGCATTGAAGCGGAAGCGGCGATGTTGGGTCAACCGATTTCAATGTTAACACCCGAGGTGATTGGCTTTGAAATAACAGGGCGCTTACAAGAAGGTATTACGGCAACCGATTTAGTTTTAACGATCACTCAAATTTTACGAAGCCGCGGTGTAGTGGATAAATTTGTAGAATTTTACGGGCAGGGATTGGCAGCGCTGACGTTGCCTGATCGTGCGACTGTTGCGAATATGGCACCTGAATATGGCGCAACCTGCGGATTTTTCCCGGTCGATCAAGAAACACTGGATTACCTCGCTCTAACGGGGCGTGATGAAAATCAAATTGCGCTAGTTGAAGCTTATTGTAAAGCGCAAGGATTATGGCGAGATGAAACGTCAGCAAATCCTGTTTTTACTGACACCTTACATTTAGATTTAGCGGAAGTGAAACCCAGTCTTGCAGGACCTCGTCGACCTCAAGATCGTGTTTTGGTTTCTGATTTACCTCAAGCGTTTGCAAAACATCAAGAAGCACTTATTCAAAATACCGCATCAAATCCCGTGAAAGTTGAAGGTGGGTTTGAATTAGATCATGGTGCGATGGTGATTGCTGCAATTACCAGTTGCACTAATACCTCAAATCCTAGTGTACTTATGGCGGCTGGATTGTTAGCTAAAAAAGCCTGCGAAAAAGGATTATCCGTAAAACCCTGGGTAAAAACCTCTTTAGCGCCTGGTTCAAAAGTTGTGACCAGTTATTTAGAAAAATCCGGATTACAACAATATTTAAATCAATTAGGCTTTAATTTAGTAGGCTATGGTTGTACAACCTGTATCGGTAATTCGGGTCCGCTTCATGAACCTATCGCAAAAGCCATTGATGAAAATGGATTGGTGGTGAGCGCGGTTCTTTCAGGAAATCGCAATTTTGAAGGGCGTATTCACCCTCAAGTTAAAGCAAATTGGTTGGCGTCTCCGCCTTTTGTGGTTGCGTATGCATTAGCCGGCACTTCAAAAATTGATTTGCACAAAGAGCCTTTAGGCACTGATAAAAATGGTCAGCCTGTTTTCTTAAAAGATATTTGGCCAACGAATGCAGAGGTTCATGCGCAAGTGATTACTGTGCGAAATAGTATGTATCAAGAACAATATGCCGATGTATTTAAAGGTGATAGTGAATGGCAAAATTTGCCGACCAGTCAAGATGCTACTTATCAATGGCGTGATGATTCTACGTATATTCAACATCCACCCTTTTTCATGGATCAGGCTAAACCTGCTGATATTCAAGGTGCGCGAATTTTGGCAATCTTGGGTGATAGTATAACGACCGATCATATTTCTCCTGCAGGATCGATTGGAAAAAATACACCGGCTGGACAATATTTAATGGCTGAAAATATTCAGCCTGCTGATTTTAATTCATATGGTGCGCGCCGAGGAAATCATCAAGTGATGGTGCGAGGAACATTTGCAAATATTCGTTTACGAAATCAAATGACGCCGGATCGTGAAGGTGGATTTACACGCTGTTTTCCATCAGGCGAGGAAATGAGTATTTATGACGCTTCTCAGCGATATTTACAATCGAATACTCCGTTGGTGATATTTGCGGGCAAAGAATACGGGACCGGTTCTTCGCGTGATTGGGCAGCGAAGGGTACTCGATTATTAGGTGTAAAAGTGGTTGTTGCTCAGAGTTATGAACGTATTCATCGTTCGAATTTAATTGGTATGGGTGTGTTGCCATTAGAATTTATGTCAGGTACTGACCATAAATCGCTAGGGTTAACAGGATCTGAAACCATTAGTATCATGGGAATTAGCAGTATTACACCGGGTTGTCAGATGAGCTTGCGTGTTGTTGATGAGCAGGGAACGCAGCGCGATATTCCTTTGCATTGTCGGATTGATACGCAAGATGAATTACAGTATTACCAACATGGCGGGATATTGCAGTACGTATTAGAGCAACTGGTATAAGTCAACGGAAGAGGAAGGGGGGCAAGACTTGACTCCCTCTCCGCGCTTTTGTTATTGCTCAATAACACAAGAAGTAGCTGTTCCGTCAAGACAGGTCACCGTGCATGTCGTTAGACTGGTTATGTCAATTGATCGAACTTTGTTGCCATTATATCGTTTGTTAGGTGTGCAGCGAACAAACCCCTGGTAATCATATTCGTTACAACTAAAATGTCCCATGTCTGAGCACACGCCTATTTTAAATACCATTTGCTCGTCGCTGAATTTTGTATTGTAGGTATCGGATTCACCCATTGGGATTTGGTAAACAGAATCTGGGAAAATTGAAGGTTCGAGAAATTGATAGGCAATATTTTTATCTGTATGGTTAAAGATAAAAATATCTGAGAGGTTGCCTTGAAAGCGTTGAGTTTTGTCACCTAAAGCCATTTCAGCATGTACAGGTAAATTGAATAAAGATGTTAAGAGTAGGGCAGCTAAACATTTTTTCATTGACGATTCCTCCTTGGATTAATGAAAAAGTTCCATTGGACTAAGTATAGATCATAATCCTATATTTTCTAGTTGTGGGATAAAAATTAATAAATAGCGTTATTGAAGATTTTCTTGAATGTGAAGATGCATGTGGGAGTACGGAGCAGAGATTCCGTTTTGATCAAATGCCAGTTTGATAGCTTGTTGAAGGGTATCTTTAGCGTCGTTGTAGTCAGATTTGTTCACCCACATCGATAATTTTAGATTGATAGTGGATTGCTCGAAGCTGTCTAGGACCACACTGGCTTCAGGTTTTTGTGCGTTATAAGGGCTATCGGCAGCGATTTTGAGAAGCAGTTTTTGGGATTCAGGGAGATTGGTTTCGTAGCTGATGTTGATATTGATATCTAATCGACGTTGTTTGAAGTGTGTTAAGTTGATGACATCCGAGCTGAGTATTTCTTCATTAGGTAATCGTATCATTGTATTTTCTGCAGTGCGGATTTTTACCGACAAAAAATCGATGGACATGATTTCACCTTGATGACCTTTAACGCTGATGGTATCTCCGACGACAAAGGATTTTTCGAGTATTAAGAAGAGCCCGCAGATCATGTTAGAGATAGAGGTTTTAGCAGCAAAACCGATGGCTACAGTGGCTATACCCGCAGAACCAAGAAGTACGCTAAGATCGAAGTTTAGCTGTTGAAGTGATGCCATAGAAAACAACAATAACACAATGATATATATCGATTTTTTTATTAGCATAATGTGTTGAGCGCTAACGTATTCACCGCGGAATTTTTCGCTTTTTCGAGCGAGGAGATTGGCTAAGTAGTACCCAATTACAAAGAGGATGATTGCTCTTAGAAAGGGGAGCAACCAGGCGAAATCAGAGATGGTTACGTATTTGTTCATGGGCTTATTCTTCTAGATGCTGAATTTTGTTGGGCACGTCTTTCCAATCGTCTGCATCGGCCGGAGGATCTTTTTTGACAGTGATCGCAGGCCAATTTTTGGCTAGCTTTGCGTTAAGTGCGATGAATTGTTTTTGGTCTTCTGGAACGTCGTCTTCTTCAAAGATAGCATTGACGGGGCATTCGGGTACGCAGAGGTTACAGTCGATGCATTCATCAGGATCAATGACGAGCATGTTGGGGCCTTCACGGAAGCAGTCAACGGGACACACTTCTACGCAGTCCATGTATTTGCAACGAATGCAATTATCGACGACAACAAATGTCATAGTTACGCCTCATCGTTATTGATCTGCGGCGGATTATATCTTATGAAAGGCGTCGCGTCTTTAGTTCTGAGAAGTTTTGTAACAGGTTGCGAAACAACTTCTTATGGGTATACAGCACCAAAAAATGCCTGTGTAGTTAATTACATTCTGGACTTGACCCCTTCATTCGTCAATAATATATGTAGTCTGCTACACAAAAGGTATAAAGACAATGATGCTTGACTGGAACAGCATTACATACACTATTTCAATGGCTGGCACGGTCGCGTTTGCTGTCACCGCAGTATTGGCTATTCGCCGTGAGAGCGGCATTGATATTGTTGGTGCTATTTTTCTCGGTCTGATTACTGCAACAGGCGGTGGAACTTTGCGTGACTTAATTCTAGGTGTGCCTGCATTTTGGTCTCAGGATATAGCCTATATTTGGGTAGCTGTATTGGCTTCGATTGCAGCACTTTATGGTCGCGGTTTTTTTTCCCACCGTTACCTTTTCGCTTTCATGCTGTATCTCGATGGTTTGGCCGTCGCGCTATTTAGCATTCAAAGCACGGGAAAAGCGTGGGCGCTCGGATTTGGGCTGCCGGTGGCGCCAATTATCTTAGGTGTAATAACCGCAATCGGCGGCGGAATTATACGCGATCTACTCGCCGGCCGTACTACTTTGGTGATGCGACATGAAATATATGCAACGCCAGTAATCCTGAGCAGTACCGCTTTTGTCATGGTGTTAAATTACTTCCCAGACTATAGAGTATTTGGTGGCTTCTTATGCATATTGTGCGCATTTACCCTACGAGCAACTGCCATTTACTGGAATCTCTCAATGCCTGCCTTCGCTATAAAAGCTCAGGATCAGAATTAAAAGTAAACTTTTAGTGAAGAATTCAATTTTTCCTGATACCCATTCACTATAGATTAAGAATAAATAATAGTTACGTTAGAGCGAAAAATACACCCCAGCACGTGCCGTTTTATCAGGAAATTTCTTGGCGATAGATAGGAAATTCAAGGATGATCCCCCAAAAGCACAAAAGAAGGATAAGGTATTATGAAGCCTTCTTAAGTTTTGTGCGTACTATCAGGCCTAAGTTTGACACACCGGTTTGTTGCGGTAAAAAAATTAATTATCCTGGGTGGAGTAGGCTAAGAATCTGTCTTTGGTAGCTCGAGAAGCCTGGGTGACAAAACAAGGGAGATAAAGGTATAATGCGAGTTTATGACTATAAATGAGGTACGCACATGACTATCCGACAAACCATTGAAAAGCAGCTATCTGAGAATCTCGTGGTTCTTTATATGAAAGGCACGGCGGCGTTTCCGCAGTGCGGGTTTTCGGGCAAAGCTGTTCACTTGTTGCGCCAGTGTGGGGTTGAGTTCATGACGGTTAACATTCTCGAAGATGATGAAATTCGTCAGGGAATAAAAGAGTACGGCAACTGGCCAACGATTCCTCAATTGTATGTGAAGGGGCAGCTGATTGGTGGCAGTGACATCATGCAAGAATTGTATGAGAACGGCGAATTGCATAAAATATTAGCTAAGGCAAACGTTTAAGAGAAGCCCGTAATATATTGTTTTCAAAGCGTTTTATTTGCCCCAATGGCATGGGGACAAAAGAAAAGAGGGTGGTTCTAAGTTTTGTGGATTCTAAATTTCAATCAGCATCACTGTTCGAAGTACCAGTTTTCCACTAGAGCCTGTCGGACTTAGATCTGACCCCTTTTCCTGAGACACATTTCTCTTAGAATTTTTCCCAGAGTCCATCTTCTTTCTTTTTCTCAACAGGCTCATCACGCAGTTTATAAATTCGCTCATACTTTTTAATTTCAGCCAGCTGTGACTCAGATTTAGGATAAGTCTGATCAAAAGTCGTTAGCATCTTATCGATTTCGCTAACGAATCCAACAATTTTACGACGAATCATAACTACATTCCTCTGTGGCAGTGAACCTTATTGTAGCGTAGAATACCGACTTTTATGTCAAAGATAAAGCAATGGCAGAAACGAGACTACAATTTTCAGGCTATGAATTTGCACAACTATTTGATGCAGCGCACTTAGCACGCCTTGACGCAGAATTCATTGCCTCACTAAAAGCGAAAGATAGCGCACTTTGTCAGCAATTGCAGGATTATAGAAGCCAATCTCAACCATTTACGCGAGAAGACACCAGTCAGCTATTAATCTCCGCTGCCGAACACCTTAGCGCGTTTTTAACAGCTTTCTTCAATATCGATCAACCCGTAGAAAACTTAAAATCGACTATTCTCAGAGACGCTGTTATCTTTCAATTTAAAGAAAATATTGTACTTCGAATGGCGAAACGAAAGGTTTCCAATCATAATATTAAGGTATCTTTTAATGATTTAAATCAGTGGGTTATGGATAATATTGAAAGTGATTTCGATATTGAATGGGGCGTTGCTGAATTTGCAGTGAACTTATTAAAAACGGAATCACCTGAGATTGAGCGACTCGTTGATTGGTGTGTGTTAGCACTCTCAACCGATGAAGGCCAACAAGCTGTCCAAGGGTGGGCGAGTTTTAAACTTCCCGCAAAACTCGACTATCAAAACCTCGTCAATTTAGATCCAGTCCCCGAAGATCCTTATCAACGAGTAGAGGGACCCGAATCTCATCAGCGTCAACGCGATGGATTTTCGCTGACTGATGAAGGCATGTCGCGACGAGAAGTGCTGAGCGAGGTTCATTATTGTGTGAACTGTCACACCAATGAGGGCGATTTTTGTTCGCAGGGCTTCCCAGTAAAAAAACGTGAACCAGAGTTAGGACTAAAGAAAAATCCTCTGGATGAATACATGACGGGTTGCCCACTCGAAGAAAAAATCTCCGAAATGCACGCACTTTATCGCGGTGGAGACGTGTTGGGCGCGTTGGCCATGGTGATGGTCGATAATCCCATGTGCCCTGCGACCGGCCATCGAATTTGTAATGATTGTATGAAAGCCTGTATTTATCAAAAACAAGATCCCGTCGATATTCCTCAGATTGAATCACGAGTGTTGAAGGATGTTTTATCACTGCCTTGGGGCGTCGAAATTTATGATTTATTGACTCGATGGAATCCTCTGCGAAAAACGCAATGGGTCATGAAGCCCTATAATGGACTAAAAATCATGGTGATGGGTATGGGTCCTGCAGGTTTTACTTTAGCTCATCATTTGACTATGGAAGGCTGTGCAGTGATTGGTGTTGAAGGATTAAAAATCGAACCGGTTGACAAAGACACGGTCACGCAACCCATACAAGATTTTGCCAGTATCAAAGAAGATCTTTCCGAAAGAATCCTGGCTGGATTTGGGGGTGTTGCTGAATATGGCATTACCGTACGTTGGGATAAGAATTTTCTCAAATTAATCTATTTGTGTTTATTACGACGACCTTATTTTTCAGTGTATGGCGGTGTTCGTTTTGGTGGGACATTCAACGTCGAAGACGTTTGGGAGTTAGGGTGTGATCATTTAGCCGTTGCTGTTGGGGCAGGGCTTCCAAGAGAGCTTAATATTCCAGGCAGTATGGCGACAGGTATGCGTCAAGCCAATGACTTTTTAATGGCGCTGCAACTGACGGGCGCTGCAAAAAAATCCAGTTTAGCGAACTTGCAAGTGCGAATGCCCGCAGTGATTATTGGGGGTGGTCTTACTGGTATTGATACTGCAACGGAAGTACAAGCTTATTACATTACTCAGGTCGAAAAAATTCTCGCTCGTTATGAAATTCTTGTTCAAAAATCGGGACGAGAAGTAGTGGATCAACATTTTCCTGAGGTGGACGCAACAATTTTACAAGAATTTCTAGCTCACGGACGTGAAGTTAGAGCTGAACGAGAAAAAGCCAATCAAGAGGGGCGTGCGCCCGATTTTATTCGTTTACTGCGTGAGTGGGGCGGTGTGACCATTGTTTATCGTCGTAAACTTCATGATTCTCCTGCTTATCGACGTAATCATGAAGAAGTCGAAAAAGCGCTGGAAGAAGGCATTTTTTATGCTGAATCCTTAAATCCCGTTGCCGCTCGCTTAGATTCGCAGGGGCATGTAACTGCCCTCGTGTGTGAGCGTGTTGACGAAAATTCCAATGAAGTGGTACTACCCGCCCGTGCAATTTTAGTTGCCACTGGGGCTAAGCCGAATATTGCTTATGAATTCGAACACCGAGGTACTTTTCATCGCGAGGGTATGGAGTATCGAGCGTACTCTGAAAATGAAAACGGGCACTTGCACGATGCAGGTCCACCCTCCCAAGAGCATGTTAAAACAAAAGAATTTGGGGCGTTTACCAGTTATCAACAGGAGGGATATCGTGTTTCATTTTTAGGTGATACGCATCCGGTTTTTCATGGTAGTGTGGTCAAGGCGATCGCTTCGGCGGGTAGGATTTATCCTAAAATAATCAAGTCGTTACAAGTTAAAGATAAGAATATACATGATATTTCTGACTACGAGAATTTTGAGAAAAAAATACAGAATTTATTCACTGCGACTGTGACGAAAGTGAAACGCCATACGGCTACTGTTATTGAAGTTGACATCTATGCACCCATGGCAGCTCGCAATTTTAAACCGGGGCAGTTCTACCGTGTTCAAAATTATGAAACTACTGCGCCTCTCGTAGGAGGGACGCGATTGCAATCCGAAGCGATGGCGATGATCGGAGCGAAAGTAGATAAAGAAACAGGAAAAATCGCCTTAATGGTTTTTGAACAGGGTGCGAGTTCGCGATTATTTGCTATGTTTAAACCGGGTGATCCTATTTCGATTATGGGGCCCACGGGTGTTCGCACAGAAATTCCTAAAGATCGTGGAACCGTCATGGTGATCGGGGGTCGAATGGGCGCTGCGCATATCCAAGCGGTAGGTCCTGCTCTCAAGGCGGCCGGTCATCGTGTTATTTATATCGCGGGTTTTCGCAATCATGAAGAAGTGTACTGTCAAGATGAATTGGAATCTGCGGCTGATGCGATATTTTGGATTACTGAACAGGGTGAGCCTGTGCCCTCGCGTCGACCTGTTGATGTCAGTGCAACAGGTGATTTTTTAACCTTACTTGTTCAATATGCGAATGGAGAATTGATTCCTAAAAAACCTTTAGGGATTGGTTTTGATGAGGTCAATCGAGTATTAGTAATAGGTACGAAAAAATTAGTTAAAATAATTCAAACTGCTAGGAGTAATGAGTTAAAAACATTTTTTAGGGCGGATACGCAATTTATTGCTTCAATTTATGGTCCTATGCAGTGTATGCTTAAAGGGGTTTGCGCCCAATGTTTACAGTGGCAAGTGAATCCGTTGACGGGGCAAAGAACCAAAGCCGTTTATGCGTGCTCATGGCAGGATCAACCATTGGATATTGTTGATCTGGATAATTTGAGTGAACGATTGGCTCAAAACAGCACGCAAGAAATTTTATCGAACCTTTGGTTGGATTATTTGTTTGCCGAATATAACGTCGAACGAGTGTAATTATCTTTCAGTGTAATTCCAAATAGGAAGGAATAGCTGATTAACTTTTTAAGGAAGGACTTTATGCAATCTTCACAAAATAGAGGCAATTCTCCGCGTAGAAATCCGAATGATCGTGGTGAGCGAGGCGAGAGAGGTGATCGAAATACGTCGCACAGACCACAAGGAGGTTCTGGTCGACCACCTTATCGTCGTCACAATCGACCCAGTAATAATATTGCTTATGAAATTATTCAAAGTGGAACACGCCGTATAGGTGGTGGTTCATACATTCTGCAATTACTGTTATCACTATTAGGTGGTGGATTAATGGCGGTCGCAGCAGTAGTGGCGCTTCAATTAGCCGGAACTGCAGAAAATCCAGTATGGCAGCAAGTTGCGCTATCGTTTGGTTTTACTGCCGGATTATTTTTAGTATTGGCAAGCAACAGTATTTTGTTTACCGAAGTGAATATTCTGGTCCCTTCTAATTTATACGGCGTGAAAGTGGGATCGGGTTTTATTCGGTTATTTGTATTTTGGATATTGGCTTGGATTGGAAATTATTTCGGTGTGTTACTTGGAGTAACGCTACTAATAATCGCAGGGACTCATTTTACTCCGAGTGCTGCGAGTGTAGCGGTGGTCAAATCAATCGCCAGTCTACGATTATTGTCTGAGCCCAACGGCCCTATGTTCGGAATGATTCCATTATTCGTCTCAGGTATATTGGCGAATTGGGTAATGGGGATTGCGACATTTTTTGCGACCTATAATCGTGTCGCGATGGGTAAAATCTTGTGCTTACTTTTTGGTGTGGCGGTCATTACGCTCGCGAACTTGCAATATTTCCCCATTAACGTGGCCTTACTTGCAGTCGCACAAATGTCAGATCCTTCGCTTAATATGTGGCACATTGTGATTAATCATTTAGTGCCAATCAGCTTGGGTAATTTAGTGGGCGGTGCATTTTTAGTTTCCATACCACTTTTAATGCAAATTCGACGTCCTAACCCTAAAGCTTCATCGTAAGATGTTAAGATTTTCTTTTCGCAATGAGGGGTATTAGAGGTGATGCTGTGAAAGGTAAATTACATAAAATGCGCACGGTCTATGAACAGCCCGTGCGCTACGAGCTTCTTCTTGATGATGAGTCCATCATTCTCAATGATTTTTTGGGTCATCATGTGCATTTATCCCATACAGGAAACATTTTTTGTGTACAATGTGGACGTAAAACGAAAAAAAGTTTTCAACAAGGCTATTGTTTTCCGTGCTTTCGTCGCTTAAACGAATGCAATCTATGTATGATACATCCTGAGAAGTGCCGTCATGATCAAAGCATTTGTGATCCCAATGATTGGGTGCACGCGAGCTGTTTTGTTCCACATGTGGTTTATCTAGCCAATTCATCAGGATTAAAAGTAGGGATCACTCGACAATCACAAGTGCCCACACGATGGATAGACCAGGGGGCCATTCAAGCTTTACCGATTTTTTCTACTAAAAACCGTTATCAAGCGGGTGTGTTGGAAGTAGCCTTTAAAAAATTTGTTGCTGACAAAACTAACTGGCGTACCATGCTCACTCAAGATAATTTAAAAATTGAATTAATGGCCGAGCGCGATCGCTTACTCAAAGAAGCAGCGAGCTCTATAGAAAACATTCAAGCCAAATTTCCCGTTGGCGATATTCAATTATTAATAGATGAGACCGTCCAAGAATTTCTATATCCCGTCATCGAATATCCCGAAAAACTTCGCGTCTTCAATTTAGATTCCAATGCCATTGTCAGCGGGCATCTTCAAGGCATTAAGGGTCAATACCTTATTTTCGAAGAAGGCGTCATCAATGTTCGCAAATACAGTGGCTATGAAGTCATGCTAGGTGAGAGCTGTTGTGGTTAATGCTCGACCCCGATTCTTTATGAGTGTCTAGCACAGCCTTTTTAAAACCCTCAGGTACTTTAGTTGTTTTTCTTTCATCATAGTTATAGTAACAATATTTGTCCTTTACTAAGGAGGCTGTTTTATTAATGTGCATATTTTTAACTTTATATTCGAATGAACAAAAATATTCATGTTCAAAAACAATAGAAACCTCAACTAATAGCTTGTCGCCCAAAAGGCATTGGTTTCGAATTTTTGCTTCAGTGTTGACTAAAATTAACCCCGTATTATTTCCATCCAAACTTTTCTCAGTTAAGCCAAGTGCATTTAATGTTTTTTTTCTAATGTCTCCCAATAACACCACAAGAGAAATAAAACTTAAGTGATCACCATCGTTTATGTGAGATTGCTGCACTTCTAGCGTGTAGTGAAAAGGCTGAAATAATTTCATAACAATGCCTTACTAAGCGCGGCGCGTAAAGAGCGCCTAGAATTGCATTGGAGTTTTTGCATAACAGATTCGATATGTGTCTGCACCGTTCTAAAAGACATGCCGTGTGACAAAGCAATTTCTTTTGAAGAAAAACCGCATATATAATCACGTGCACAAACATATTCTTTGTTAGTTAAGTAGTTTTTTTCATCTGGAGCGCCTAAATAATATTTTTTTACTTTCATATTCAATAAATAGCTTTCAACTATTTTTCTGTTGTAACAATAGTTATCCATATCAAACGGATTATTTTCATCTTTGCTAAGATTATTTGGCAATATTATTTTATCATCATTGGCTTCTTTAATTATATCTCTTCCTTGTTCCTTGAAGTAATAAATAAATGATCTGAGCAGGTCTAGATTGTTAATAAAGAAATTTAAAATCAATGGGTTGTTCTTATAGCCAGCGAAAGAATAATAGTCATTGTGCGTTTCGTTATATTCAATAATTATAATGCCATGATCGTAACCATAATATTCGCGTAGATTTTGTATAAGCCTGTTCTCCGGAAAAGAAGCCCATAAAATGTAGCTAAAGCCATCTAATTGTTCGAATAAATTCTCATTATATAGGAATTTGTTTTTGTAATCTTCGCTATAGAAAAAATTTGCCCAGTCCCCATCACTCGATAACGACGTGTGAGAGAAATCCTTATTAAATCTACTATAATTGAAATATGAAACACCAAATCGTTTAAATAAATCTGAACAAATCTCCTGAATGAAACTTGAAGAATTAATTGCCACATGTTTTTTTTGAATGATGAGATTTCCCATTGCTCAGTCCCATCTATTGTGTATGGAAAACAGTGCTGGTAAGAATATCGGTAAAACAATCAAATGCTAGCACTCCCCATGAATGTCCTGCGCCAAAACCAACTAAAATTAGTCTCTTTCCGGATGCGTTATTGTTAATTAACGGCGTCAACTTTTCTGTAATCGTCAAAGGTATTGATGCTGAACTCGTGTTTCCATACTCTTCATAACTCGTTATTACTTTACTTGACGGTATACCAATTTTTTCAACTATTGAATCAATAACTAAAGCGCTTGCTTGATGAAAAAGCCAGAAATCTACTGAATCGATACTCCAATTTAATTTATTTAAAATAGAAGACACTAATTTTGGCACTTTTTGTAATGCAAATAAAAAAATATTTGGCCCATTCATTTTTAAAAAGAAATCATTTTTATTATCGCTGACATATTTTCTAGACCCTCCTGCTGGAATGTGCAACGATGCAAACCCATTTCCATCTGTGCCAAGAATAAAATGCAGCGGCAATGCTTTTGGAGTATATTCAAGAGCGGTTGCGCAAACGGCATCACCAAAGAGACTATTTACAGATTGATCATCTTTTGATATCAACTTGCTTGAGGTGTCGCCAGTGAGCAGCAATACTCGTTTTAACCCATTTTTTCGAATTAATGATGATGATAAATAAAGACCATACAAATATCCAGAGCAACCTAAATTCACATCAAAAGCAATACAATTTTCTGATAAACCCAGCCTTGATTGCAATAAACAAGCCGTCGCGGGTATTAGATAATCAGGGGTTTGTGTCACAAAAATTATACAATCGATGCTCTCTTTTTTCCATTCTAATTTTTCAAGCAAATCTTGGCTCGCAAGTAACGCCAAATCAGATGCACATACATCGTCACTTGCTATGTATGCTTTTTTCACACCTGTGGGATTTTTCGATCGTGTTCTATTTTCATTGTGAGAAAACTCAACAATATTTTTAGGCAGTGCGGTACTAATACCAGCTATAGACACTGAGTTAATTTTGTTTAACACCACCTAATTCCTTCTCGATTACATTAAATAATTCTTTGATTGTTGTGCAAAAGGAAAATTTGTCAGGGCTTAACAGGTCACCGTAAAGCTTATGGATAATGGTTAAGATTCGAATGAAAGCTAGTGAATCCCATAGGCCATTAGTATCCAAAAGATAATCATCAACTAATGCGTCGGTGTTTTCTTCTAATACGTTCCCCAGCTCAGCAATAATCTCTTCTCTATTTTTTTTACTAATTGTCATTTGCTTCTCCATTGGCGTTATAAAAATAAATTGCAATTGAAAAATATGTAAATATAGCAAGCTAAGTAACTGCAGTTCCAAAAGGTAATTATATTAAGGTGTGAGTATTCGGTAATATTTATATTAAAATGGCAAAATATTTTATATTACCTTCCCTGTTCACCTATTGGTGAAAATAATACCACGAGTTTTAGCTAAAGTAAAAAGCGGTGTCGCGTCTTGAGTTGTGAGAGGTTTGAAAAAATAGCAGTTAAACTCGATAGAAACCAAGAGTAAACCTATTAAATACAGTAAATAAGTCAGTCTAACAATTAAAGATACGACATCGTAGATCTCGATCCTTAAGATTATGTTAATAATTAAAAGGTAAGAATAGAACTTCCTTAGTCAATTAGTGGAGAAATCAAATGAAGAACGTATTAAAATCAATACTAATTCTGTCTTTAGGTAGTGTTTTCAATACCGCTTTTGCTACAGATCATGGTGGATATCCAGCTAATTATTGGTCTTTGCATAATCATTGCGTAAATCCTGTGTTATTTGTGATTAAGAATGAAGCTGGGCAAATTGAGTTAGAAAAGCTTTTAAAGGGTGGTGAAGGCTATCATCAACAAATGGATCATGGGCATACCATGTTTGAAACAGAGTATAAAATGACTTATGAAACATACCTTGTGGGCAATAAAAACACTTTAACACCCATAGATAATTTGTATTCAAATTCTTGGGATGGTTTCGTAGGTACAATCCACGTAAATGCTCCGTATTTCTATTATAATAAATCGCTCGACAATACGGGTTGTATGCCATAATTTACGAGTCCTATAAGCAGTTGGCGTGTCAATAAATTTACTGCCATTGGCACACCCTCTGCTTTTTACTCGTGGCTGTAATGCTTTACATAAGCTAGGTCGTAGTATCATTAATTGTTAGAGTGCTTCAATATCAGACCCTTAAAAAACAATAAAATACTTGCAAATTATAGCCTATAATGGTATATATGAGGTCAATTATAATGAACTCAGTGTGGCCTAGCCTATGAAAGTGAAAGAAACCGTCGAAAAGGCTCAAAATCCTCCTAAAGGACCAGCTCAACGTTGTGCTGCCTCTGTAGTTGCCGTCCGAGTTAATAAGCATAACTGGGTCCTGCAGTTCTCTCATGCGCACTTTGCCGAAGCACTTTTTGATCTGTTGATACAAAGACTACCGCTTCTCAACACTGAATATCCAAAAATTAATTATAATGAAGTGGAATTGACCGGCGAACAATATTTATTCTATCAACGCCAGATTATGCAGGAAGATGGAGAAATCACTACCCGCTATTTAGATGAGAGTTTGTTAAAAACACTGCGAGCGGATGAATTTGATTTTAGTCTAGATTTTATGCGCGGAATTATTCCTGGAGAAAAGGGCGCACGACGTTACCAGAATCTACGACCAACACCTCGTTCACAATATATTATCAGACCTAACGGTAATGTTTCTTTGAGACATCATAAAAAATCGATGTATACACCAGAAGAAAAGAAGTGTTTTTCTCAAATTCAGTCTAGCACGTTAATCGATGAATATGCGTTAACTGGGGCTTTTGGCATTCTCAGAGACAAAAGGGCCCATAAAGTTTATGGATTGATGACGCACATAGCCGATGTTCGTATTAGTCGCGCCTTGCTTAATGATGGCGGTACAGTCGTACGCCCATTTGAATCTCGTTACCTTACGTTTGCAGAAACACTTAGCACTAACTTACAATGCTATTCAGATGAAAAATTCATTGAATTTAAAGTAGCCAATATCAGAGAAAGACAAACGCGCAAGTTTTTTCAGAGAACCAATGAAGTATTAGCTCGCTTATCCTTTAATCCGCATAGAAGCGTAGTATGTATTTGTTCTGACACGCTTGAGGCTCGTTTACTAGCGTATGATTTTTCACTTGAATTACTGGAACATTATGCTATTTATGCAGAGAGCACTGGTCGAAAATTAAATCCACACTTCAAAATACCCATTATTTTTTATGTTTCCAAAAACACCAAAACAGACCAGCCAAATGAAGCCAAACATGATTTGTGGTTCTATACGGATGAAATGCTCAAAAAGGATCAAGTTGAAGCATTGGAAATATTCCAAGACGAAGCGCGAAGAGCAGAGCACTACCGCCAACACAATTACGAATTTTTATTGGGACTGCCTGAGATCACTCGAGATATATTGTTAGATGAATGCCTAGGTGAGCCCCTCGCTTTCGCTATGCTCAAAGCAGGCTATACACGTATATTGTTGCGATTATTACGCCCCACACATGCGAAATCAACTCTACGCGGAGAACTATTTGATGCACTGATTGCTTCTCCAGCTCATTACTTTCAACGAAATGATCCCATTATTGCAAAACTAATCTTACTGGAAGCTTTCGATTTGGCTGACAAACTGCTTCTTGCTACTAGCTCAAAAAAAGAGGAGGTTAGAGTTTCTCATGATGGCATTATATTCAACGGTGAATTATTAGCAGATTTCCTTATTAAAAATGGCAACCCTCGCCAGCTCAATTACATGGGCCTGGAGAATATGCTTATTAAAGCTGCCGAAAAAGGCTTCTGGGTTACTGTTAAACTTTGTTTGAAAGAATATTCGCTAACTAATAAATCAATTTTAGATCAATTGTTGCACTTCGCACAAAAGCAGAAGCAGCACTCAGAAAGTACGTTTATCATGACAGTAGGATTAGTGACATCGGTAAACGATAATGTTGTAGTCAGGGAAGCCGCAGATAGAGAAGATTGGTTGCAAGTCCGTTTACTGATTCAGAATCCTAATATCGTCATCCACAAATCAATGTACGACTATCTTTTGATTGAAGCTGTTAGTTGCGGCGAGGAAGTACTGGCTCGTTCATTATTACAAGCTGGGGCCGAACCTAGCTGGCGCTATGATGACCCTAAATATTATTTGTGCGGCACACTCTATTATGCTGTCAGCCATAACTTAATTAAGCTACTTCCGTTGCTCATTGAATATGAAAAGCAATGCCAAGATGAATATTCTGCAGATCGAAATTTATTCGCTCTCGATGTGGCTCGTTGTAAGCAAAGTAAAGCAGTTGATCTACTTGAAAAAAACATAAACACCGCTGCAGTCTTCGATCCTGCAAATCCCGAAAAAAGTATTTGCAGACTGGTATTACAAGCGCTTTCAGTAGAAAAGTTCGGCATTGCTGAGTGGCAACTACTTAAGTATTGTCATCAGTTCCAGCTACTGCCCGAAAATAATGATAATTTTGCAGATGCTTTACGAATAATAATGAAGCATTTTATTGAGATTATGAAATCAATGCCGTTTTTGAATTTCGAAAATATTATTATTTATATCGTAAAAGAATTTCTTTATAATGGAGAGGTCTGCGCATTCGCTTCCTTGGTGAGCTCACCCGCTTTTAACGATAGTCATCCTAGTCGGATTTATATAGAAACTCTTACTTATAAAATCATACTAGAGCAACTGAACTACTCTAATAACATTCCTCTGATCAGAAAAATTAGCGAGCATTTATGTGCCCTTCCTGTTGATCAAAATACCTGTTCACATAAGTTATTATGGGGTGAAGCGCTTTCAAAAGCGTTCAAAGAAGAGATTGAGAGATTGCCGGGCAGTGAAAATAGAGCTATTTGTCTTATAGAGCTTGGTGTCTTTTTGTCGGGTTGGGAGCTAGCTAGCGCTTTTAGTAAAGCATTAGCGACTAATGCTAATAAACTGGCTAGGTATATTGTAGAGGATTGTGTACTAGATAATATCGATAAAAAACCGTATCTACTAAACATCTTGATGAGCCGAGCAGAGCATATTGAAACATTTTATCCGCACCTTGGGCAAAGTATTACGCTCAGTCATTTGGATCTATTTGTACAAAATTCTCGACAGTCTAAGGAAGTATTAATAAAGCTACTGCAGAGTATTGATCAAAAACAATATTGCAATAATTCTCATCTGTGGGTTTACTATAAAGTTTTTAAATTTGGCTTTTTTAGTGATGATTTTCAAGTTCAGCAACAATTAATGAGCATGTTAAGTCCTTCGCTGATAAGACATATGATGCTAATTTTTCTGTTGGAAAGTTATTGTAAGAGAGGGATTGTAGGCAATGCTTCTATCGTCAAAACAAGACCTAATATCTCACAAGCAATAGCATCCAAATATGATCTTTATCAGTTTTATCCTGCAGATGATAAATTCACGCAAAAGGATTTTGAAATTCTCGATATTCTTGAAAGCTATTTTGTGAATATAGACGAACCATCGGAAGAATCAATAATAAATAATACTTTTACAAAAGTTCTAAGAATCCTCGAAAGTACATTGGGGTCGTCTACTTATATCTTGCGTTTATTTGGAGCAAAGAGCTCAAATGATGCGGCAAGATGTCAATATATGCAGAAAATTGACCAGGAATTAAGCAAAGTGGAAAAAAATCGACATCATCAAGAATTTCTATCAGAGCTTATTTCTGCAGAAGTGTTCCCTACAAATGATTATTTTAGGTTATATCTCACTGCCATTATAGCTTTATTAGTTGTAACCGCAGTCACGTACTCATCCATCAACTCGTACTCTCCGAAAATATAAATGGGTATAAGGCGTCGCGTCTTGAGTTGGGAAAAGACTTAGTTGTATATAAATATCTAAATACAACAGAATATTTGCGGTTTTGATCTCAATAAATCATGAATTTGGCAAAGCCGATAACAACTCAAGACGCGACGGCGTTTCTACGATTTGCTTCGTTATCACCATTGCCTTATGATTCAACTTAATTTTGAAAACGGATTATTTCAATGCTGGAAAATATACTTTTGTTTGCTGTCATAGGTTTCTTAGCTCAGATTGTTGATGGCGCTATTGGTATGGCCTATGGGGTGATCAGTACCACAGTATTATTAAGTATCGGAATACCTCCTGCCGTTGCGAGTGCTGCAGTGCATACTTCTGAAATTGTAACAACGGGAATTTCAGGATTTTCACATGCGATGTTTAAAAATATAGATTACGCACTTTTTCGCCGCTTAGTTCTACCTGGGATTATCGGCAGTATTTTAGGCGCTTATATTCTCACCAAAATACCCTTGCAAATCGCAAAACCTGTTATTGCAAGCTATTTACTTATCATGGGGCTTGTTATTTTGTATAAAGCAATGAAAGGTGAAAAATTTTTACAATTTATCCAATCTGTAATTTCAACGAAAGTATTAAAAAACCGATTGCCATCTGAACATGCTATTGGATTAACGCCGCTTGCGTTAACAGGTGGATTTTTCGATGCAGCGGGTGGTGGAGGCTGGGGACCCATCGTTACATCATCATTGCTTGCTCAAGGCACAGCGCCGCATTATACGATCGGCTCTGTTAATTTGACTGAATTCTTAATAGCAGTCAGCTCTTCAGCCACATTTTTTTTGACCATCAACATTATTCATTGGAATATTATACTAGGATTGATATTGGGTGGATCAGTTGCTGCACCCATTGCTGCGTATATGGCGAGACGAATTCATCCTAAATTAATTATGTTGTTAGCAGGAAGCACAATTATTCTTCTCAGTTTAAGAACTTTAATTATCATGCGCGGATAAAAATATTCACGTTTTTAACAAACAAAATCGCGAGGTGCTGGCACAAAAGTGTCATCTCGTTGTACCTCAATAGCTTCAGCTTTAATCCACTGAAGTGGACGGCGAGATTTTGAAAGGTCATTTGCAGGAGTCCAGGAAGGATCTTTGATAAATCCGTTTGATTCGGGTAGAGGAGTGTGCTTATTTTGTTCGATGATGCTCTTTGCCCGCTCGTGGGCATTTTTTGTTTCAACACGGCAATCCCAGAGAGATTCTTTGTCGGCTATAGATTTACCAGCGCTTTCGATAGTGGCTAAATGTTCATTTCTGTAGCCTTTAATGAGATGTCGGATGGCAACCTTCATCGCGACACCAGCGAGTGATGTGATTCCAACAATCAGCGCAGCTTCGGTGGCCACGATAGAAGTAATTCCAAGGATAAGAAATATTGTGAGTGAAAGACCGAAACCAAACGCAATACCTTGGACCACATCTTTAAAATTAATCGCGATGAAATTAATAACGGGAGAAATAAAATTGTATACTTTGTTATTGAAGGTAATGATTTTTCCTGAAGAAGAGGTAATCACAGGACTATATAAAGCTGTATGGGCTAGTGATAGTGTAAGCTCTTTACTATTCAGGCTATCGGCTTGAGCACTAAAAAGAGAGAGTAGTTCCATATGAATTTTTTTTAATTCGTTTGATGTGTGTTGGTTCCTAGCATTTGATTCTTCAAAAGATCTCAGTAGCTGCTTGAAGTCTTCGTAATCACTATTCAGGTCGTCTAAAATTTGAGAGGTCGTTTTTTCTTTTAGTTCAGATTCTAAGTCTTTTATAGTCGGAAATTTTGTTTGCCAGTAATGAACCTTTTCAGCCGATATGCTGAGATTAAGGTCATTAATAGTTTGAGTTTCACTTTGATGTTTTACCCAATTATTCCAAATTTTGAAAGCAATATGAAAGAATAAAAAACACCCGCCTATAACAAAGACTGGGTATAACGGTAAAACTAATCCAGCAAAACCAATACCTGCAAAAAGGCTTG
This sequence comes from Gammaproteobacteria bacterium, assembly GCA_019748175.1. NCBI lineage: Bacteria > Pseudomonadati > Pseudomonadota > Gammaproteobacteria > Gammaproteobacteria bacterium. The sequence continues at coordinate 40,680 of JAIEPX010000016.1, read as the reverse complement.
ATATCGCTGCGAAACCTCCGCGTGCTAATAGCAATGTGGGAAAAATAAAATCTGAAGCTCGACGAATCTTATGTGATTGTTGTTTTAATTGTGCGACTTCGCAATAATCTTTTTCTGATAAAGTTGGTTTCTCTAATTGAGCAGGTGGTTGTTGATCAACTTCAGACTTAGCTTCTGATGTAGATTCATTCGATAGTTCCTCAAGTTCATTGAGCGTCATAATTGTGCTACGAAATATTTCGGCAACTCGGTGCTGATTTTTAAGTGTTAAATGCGAGCTTGCTGCTGTTCTAAGGTTGTTTTTGTGTTTTCGTTTTCGATCAAAATATTTATCGATTTTATAGCCAACAATTGCGCCAATAACTGTTATAAACGAAATTCCAATTAAACTCCAAGGAAAAAGTGCGGTGACCGTTGCAGTTGTTAATGCTGTTGTCAAAATGAAAATGGTTACACCACCGGCTGTTGCGGCACCTGATAGTGCTGATTTATAATATTTTCGAAGATTACTTAAGAAGCTTTGCCATCTTGTCGGCTGAATATCATGAACCGGAGTGAAAAACTCTTTTTTACAGGCTTCGTTTAAAATTTGAACTAAGCCGGGATTTTTAAATTGACTGACTTCAGAGGTATATTTTAAATCGAGTGATTCTAATAGCTCAGAACATTTTCTTGGGTGTAACTCTGAGGTTTGCTTCGCTTTTTCTTGCGCGCGCTGATAGTAATGACCTAGGCATTGTGAAATTTCTTCAACTTTATGTGTTTGCAATAGGGTAGTAATGTCGATTACTTTGTTGTCTTCTTCGAAGCCAGGTAGTGTGAAAGACAGGTACGTAAAGTAGTTGTCGGTGATCATTTTACGTTCTAATTCTAATAGTCGACGTCGTTGAAGTTCGACGTCATTGACTGTAGACCTGATTTCAATGAGAAGGTAGCTCACGCCTACAAAAATACCTACCAGGTAAACCGGTACGAGAGGTATTCTGAGACCGTAGGCTGCAGCGGCAGCAATATTACTGAAGCCAACACCGAAGCCTTCGTACGTTACCGATATAAAGGCGAGTGAAAATGCTGGATCGCGATAATTGCCATCGAGGTTTTTTTCTAAGGTCTCTAGCTCTATGTGCCTACTCTTTTGCATTATAACCAAACCATCATTATCAGAATCGAATAATCCTAGCATAGAAAATGTTCATTCACCACAGTTCAGTCACCGTCGATAACATCCTTATCCACAGTTTCTACTATTATTTAGTACAGAGGGCTGCGAGATTAATGATTGAGGCTAATTTGGGGTGTGGGCCAATGTAACTCATTGATTTTATTTAGAAAATAACACTGTTCAAAATTTGACCAATTTGTTCAGAAGCCTGAGACTTTGAGAGGATAACCGACTTATTCTTGCCTTATCCACAAAGTTATCCACAGGTTCTGTGAGTAACTTTGGTTTGTATTTAGAAACAACTACTTAGAGAACGACTTCTATAGGGAACTTAACAGTGACCACTAAACCTGATCCTTCCTCAGGCTTTCCAAGAACGATTTCGGCGTTATGTAATTCAACAATTTGGGCCACAATTCCAAGCCCCAAACCACTACCTTGTGCTTTGCTACCCAATACCCTAAAGAATCGCTCAAATACCCTTTCACGTAGTTCAGGTGGGATACCTGGGCCATTGTCAGACACGACTAAATTAGCCGTATGGGCGTCGATATTAACGTAGACTTTTATCATGCTGCCTTCAGGGCAATACCGAATCGCGTTATCAACAAGATTTCTGATCAATATGCTGATTGCAGGGGCATTACCCGGAATTGTGATGGGCTCTACCTCGGCTATGAGCTCTATGTCGATATTTTTTTCTATAGCATGAGGTACCATTTCAGCAATTTGAGTACGTGCTTCTAAAACTAAATCAACTTTATCAAATTGCTGTAGAGTGGCTTGAGGGACCATACGGCTCATCGTCAGAAGTTGTTGAACCACATGTGAGCTGCGGTCAACACCCATCAAAATTTTATCTAATGCATTGCGTAGTTCAATTGGATCTTGAATATTAATAGCGACCTGAGTTTGAGTTTTTAAAGCGGCGAGCGGAGTGCGTAATTCATGAGCAGCATCTGCGGCAAAACGTTTTTCACGTTCAAAGGCATCACGTAATCGGCCAAATAATTTATTCAACTCATCTATCAGAGGTTTGATTTCAGCCGGGATAGCTTCGATATTTACTGCCTCAAGTGAACTCGGTGTTTTTTGTCGGACTTCGTTTGTAACTTGACGAATACTATCGAGTCCTCTACCCACAATAATCCAAATTAAAATCCCGAGAAAAGGATAAGTAATGAGCATAATAAAAATAGAGTCTTGAGTTACACGTCCTTCTAATTCTTCTCTAAAATCACTTCGTTCACCCACATCGATTCTCATTCCTGTTTCAACATCAACATTCGTAAAAACATGCCATAGCTGTCCATCTACCCAATTCGTGCTGAATCCTGAAATATTTTTAGCCAGTGGAACGAGTGGAGCAGAATGAGATTTCAATAACAGCTTCCCTTCTTTATCCCAAATTTGAAATTGAATTAATTCATACGATTTACCGTACATTTTTGTTTTTGTTCGTTGATAATAATCGCGAGCAACATCCGGTAAACGATCGATTTTTTTTTGAATTTTTTCAATGTTCTGAGTGCTCGATCCATCGCCCGTAAAAGATTGAATTGTTAAAGCTGCAAACGTTAACTGTGCATTTAAATGACGTTGGAGATCTTTGTGTTCGAGAAAAAGATTACCGATAATAGCTAAAGAGGTAATCAAGGTAATGCTCAACAATAAATTGATGAGCAAAAATGTCCGAATTGAAGGGGTCATTTCGGTTTATCAACCATATATCCAACGCCTCGGATTGTGCGAATAAGGTGACTACCAAATTTTTTGCGTAAATTATGAATGTGCACTTCGAGCGCATTACTATCAATTTCATCACCCCAACCATAGAGCGAGGAGGTCAAATGTTCTCGAGATAAAACGCGTCCTGCATTTTCTATTAATTTTAAAAGTAGGACAAATTCACGACGAGAAAGTTTAATATCTTGGTCATTGAATGTCACTGTATGGGCAGCAGGATCAATAATGATATTTTCATGTTCAATTTTGGGTGCTGCTCGTGATGTCGTTCGACGTTGTAAAGCCCGCATACGTGCACATAATTCATCAAGGTCAAAAGGTTTAACAATATAATCATCGGCTCCAGCATCAAGACCTTTTACGCGATCTTCAATTGTTTCACGCGCTGTTAATACAACTACTGGGGTTGCAATATTTTTTGAGCGAACTGTTTTGAGTACTTCAAGCCCCGATTTTCGTGGTAAACCGATATCCAAAACGACGATATCGAAAGTCTCACCTTCAGTGAGTAAGGCCTGTTGTGCAGACTGACCATCTTTGACCCAATCGACAGTGTAACCGTATTGTGTTAAACCATTTCGTACGACCTCACCCAACATCTCGTCATCTTCAACCAATAGTACTCGCATATTTTATCCTAAATGTTAGAAATACACACTATATTATATCCCGCATCTCTAATTCTGGCTACATTAACCTAGGTTCTGTACTTGAAATCTACTGCGAGGCCCGAATGCACTGAGTCTAAAGGCTTTTTGAAGTATGATATCCAAACATCACGTTATATCAATAAATAGCGAAAAAAAATTTATAATTAGAATAATTAGGCACGATACGAAGGTGAGCGATTAGGGCGTGAAAATTGAGGCGATCTACGCTATGCTTATCACTAGAGAGAGTCAGTCGTGAGCAACGATATTCGTTGATTTCTGACCTAGGGGAATATATTTAATAGATGAAGGAAATACGATGACAGCTGAGAGTGCGCGAAATCGCCAAAATATTATTGATGCCATTATTAAATCCGCAAAAAAGCAATTTCCAGCGAAGAAATTGTCACTTCTAACGACGTTTGTTCAACAATTTTTTTCAAATGTACCTCTAGAAGATTTAGAGGCCAGAAAGATCGAGAGTTTATACAGTATGGTTATTTCCCAATGGGATACGATCTATCAGCGGGAAGTAGAAGAATGTAAAATACGTGTTTTTAATCCTACAGAAATAACAGACGGCTGGTCTTCGAGCTTTACAGTCATTCAAATAAATCAATTAGATATGCCATTTCTTGTCGATTCATTACGAATGGAGTTGATTCGATTAGGGTACAGTACGAACTTGATTATCCAATTAGGTGGAATGCAAATACGTCGTAATGCTAATCATCAAATTGTTGAATTACTGCCTTTCGATTCAAAAGGTGAAGAGGTTCATTTCGAAGCTGCAATCTATATCGAAATCGAAAAAGAACACGAACCTGAAAAATTAAAATTTATCGAAGAAAATCTCCACCGAGTTCTCAATGATGTAGCTCTTGCTGTTAAAGATTGGGAAGCAATGCGTACACGCTTATACGATGCAATTGCTGAACTTGATAAAGAAGAAATCCCACTGGATCACGAAGAAATTGATGAAGCTAAGGCTTTCTTACATTGGTTGGTGAATGATCATTTTACCATGTTAGGTTATAGAGATTACAGCTTAACCGTACGTGGTAAAGAAACAATGCTTGAAATTGTTCCGAATTCTGGACTTGGTGTGTTGAGAGACGAAAGTAAAAGTAAAAAAAGCCGTAAATTATCTGAATTACCTACCGCAGCTCGTCAACAAGCACTATCAAAAGATATTTTGATTATTTCTAAAACGAACACTCGATCAACAGTACATCGTCCTGTTCATACAGACTATGTGGGTGTTAAACGTTTTAACAATAAAGGTGAAATTATTGGAGAAAGACGTTTTATTGGTCTTTATACCAAAGACGCTTATCACGATAACCCTCAGGAAATTCCTCTCCTTCGTCGAAAAGTGGCTTTAATTCTGAAAAAATCCGGTGTGCTGCATCTTGGGCATTCTGCAAAAGACATGATGAATATTTTAGAAACTTTTCCTCGTGATGATTTATTCCAAGGGTCGATTGAAGACCTCAGCGAGATGGCATTAGGAATCTCGCAACTGCAAGAACGCCGACGTTTGCGGTTATTTTTACGCAAAGATGCTTATAATCGCTATGTTTCGTGCCTTGTGTATTTGCCTAAGGAAAAATTTAACACTAGTCTTATTAGTCGAATGCAAGATGTATTAATGGAACAATTGGAAGGTACTGAAATCAGTTATTCCACTTTTTTCCCAGAATCTATTTTAACGCGAATTCATTTTGTGGTACGAACTGACCCGAAGAAAAAATTATCCATCAATACTAAATCGATAGAAGAAAAATTAGTTCAAGTGACTCAATCATGGTATGACAGAGTCAAAGTGCGAATGATAGATAAATTTGGTGAAGAAGACGGTGAAAAACTATTTCATCTATATAGTCACGCATTTCCGGCAGGGTATCGTGAATCCTTCAAAGCAAGTTCTGTCTTGTATGATATTAGTCATATTGAACAATTACGCCAAAATATCGATTTGGCTATGACATTTTATCGCCCAAAAAATACAGATCCTGGTGTATTTCGTCTTAAAACGTTCCGATACGATGAAAATATCCCACTTTCAGATGTGATACCAATGTTGGAAAATATGGGATTACGTGTTCTGAGTGAGCAGCCATATCAACTTCTAGTCGAAAATCGATCTGTTTGGCTTAATGATTTTCTTATGTACTATCCTGAAACGCATCCTATTGATGTTGAAAAAGTTAAAGATCGTTTTCAAGAGGCATTTTACGCTATTTGGCTCGGATTATCAGGCAACGACAGTTTTAATCGATTAGTTTTAGCCGCAGAATTAACGTGGCGTGAAGTTATAGTTCTTCGCGCGTATGCAAAATATTTACATCAAGCTCGATTTCTATTTAGTCAACATTATATTGAGCAAGCCTTTACGAATAATCCTGGCATTGCGCGATTAATAGTTGAATTTTTTCATGAACATTTCGATCCTAGTTTGGAAAAAGGACGGGCAAGTCGCATCATTCAACTTGAAAAAGGTATTTTGCATGCTCTGGATCATGTCACAAGTCTCGATGAAGAAAGAATTTTTAGTCGTTATATAGCCTTAATTAAAGCAACATTGCGCACGAATTATTATCAGCTCACCACTGCGGGTAAAAATAAAGATTATTTATCATTTAAACTTGATCCTAAGAACGTCCCAGATTTACCACACCCTTTACCGATGTTTGAAACCTTTGTTTATTCTGTCCGATTTGAGGGCGTTCATTTAAGAGGCTCAAAAGTTGCTCGTGGTGGAATTCGTTGGTCAGATCGACGAGAGGATTATCGCACGGAAGTATTGGGGTTAATGAAAGCTCAATCAGTTAAAAATGCTATTATTGTTCCTTATGGTGCTAAAGGAGGATTCTATCCCAAAACCTTACCCGCTGATGCGACTCGTGAAGAAATTATGCAAGAAGGTATCCTTTGTTACCAAAATTTCATTCGTGGATTGTTAGATTTAGTGGATAATCTTGATGATGGAAAAATAACTACTCCCGCAAATACTGTTCGTTACGATGAAGACGACCCATATCTTGTTGTTGCAGCTGATAAAGGAACTGCAACGTTTTCAGATATCGCTAATTCAATTTCTGCAGAATATAGTTTTTGGTTGGGTGATGCTTTTGCATCAGGTGGTTCGGCCGGATATGACCATAAAAAAATGGGTATTACAGCCAAAGGTGCTTGGGAATCTGTTAAAAATCATTTTCAGGAGTTGGGTGTTGATACGCAGAAGGAAGATTTTACCTGCGTTGGGATTGGTGATATGTCAGGTGACGTGTTCGGAAACGGCATGTTACTGTCTGAGCATATTAAATTAATCGGTGCTTTTAATCATCTGCATATTTTCCTGGATCCAAATCCTGATCCGGCAGTGAGTTTTAAAGAACGTAGTCGATTATTCAATTTACCTCGCTCGCAATGGTCAGATTACAATAGCGAATTAATTTCTAAGGGTGGAGGTGTATTTGTACGTAGCGCGAAAGCTATCAAATTATCATCTCAAGTACAAAAAATGCTAGACACGGATAAAGATACCATCGAACCGAATGAGCTGATTCGACTATTATTAAAGGCAAAATACGATTTGTTATGGAATGGTGGTATTGGTACGTATGTTAAAGCAAGCATTGAGACCGATGCACAAGTGGGTGATCGTACCAATGACGCATTAAGAATTAATGGTAGTGATTTACGTTGTAAAGTCGTTGCAGAAGGTGGAAATCTCGGTTTTACACAATTAGCACGCATTGAATACGAATTAGCGGGTGGTCGAATTAATACTGATTTTATCGATAATTCTGGTGGTGTTGATTGTTCTGACCATGAAGTCAATATTAAAATACTTTTGGATCGTATTGTTGCCGCTGGGAAGCTTACACTCGATCAACGGAACAAATTGTTGTCTAGCATGACGGATGAAGTGTCAAAAATTGTTTTGTTTGATAATTATTCTCAAGCTCGCGCGATCACGATGGCAGTTAAACAATCCGCAGAATACTTAGAATTATATAGACAATACATGGATTTTTATGAACAGAGTGGTCGCTTGCCACGTGCTCTTGAATTCTTGCCGGATGATAAAATGTTAGCCGATCGGAAAGCTGATGGTCTTGCGCTTACAAGACCCGAAATTGCTGTTTTAATGGCCTACAGTAAAATGATTCTTAAAGAACAGATTTTAGCGTCAGATTTGCCTAAAGATCCAATTTTATTGCCTTATCTGGAATCGGCTTTTCCAAAACCGTTGTCAACAAAATACCTTGATGAAATGAAGCAGCATCGATTGTTCCGTGAAATCATCGCTACACAATTAAGTAATGATTTAGTGACCAGTTTAGGGATCACTTTTACCTTTCAAATGCAGGATGAAACAGGTGGTTCAGCTGAAAGTGTCGTTCGCGCCTATGTGACAGCAAAAGAAATTTTCGGCATGAGTGATTATCTCAAAGCCATACAGTCACTAGAATATAAAGTGGGAGCTGATGTTTTATACGATATGTCACTGAATGTTACTCAATTAATTCGTCGAGCAACTCGATGGTTTTTAAGAAATCGACACGGCCACTATAATATCCAAGAAACCGTAAATCAGTTTAAAAAACCCTTGCAACAACTTTCAGAATCACTACCAGAACTCCGAAGCGGTAAAGCAAAAACACATTATAATGATAAATTGCAAAATTTAACAAAATCAGGTGTCCCTCGAGAGATCGCACGACTGTTTGCTTCCTCAGGAGATATCTTATCTTTATTAAATATTGTTGATGCGGTGTCAGGCAGTAAGGCTGACCTCATAACGGCAGCTGGGCTACACTTTATGTTGATTGAGCATCTTGATCTACGTTGGTTCCGTGAGCAAATTAACTCATATCCAATTACGAATCATTGGGGTGTTTTAGCTCGCGCTGCTTATAAAGCGGATTTAGATTCACTTCAAAGGGCAATTTTGATGAGCGCTATTTCGACTTATTCAAAAGGTACTAATCTCCAACAGCATGTTAAATCGTGGCTGAATAAGAAATCTGGGCACGTAAAACGTTGGGAAGCAATGGTTATTGATTTGCGTAATAGTTCAATCTATGAATTTTCGATGTTGACTGTCGCTATGCGTGAATTAGTCGAATTGGCCCGTTCGAACGATAATGCTAATGAAAAGGCTAAATAATCGGCGGAGGGAGGCATTCAATGCAAAAGACTCAACTAACAAATGAATTTGTATTTCAATCCCACTTTAAAGACATTGAAGGACAGAAAATTCACTATGTCGATGAGGGTAGTGGTGACCCTATAATCTTTTTACACGGAATTCCAACGTGGAGTTATTTGTGGCGCAATGTAATTCCTGTTATCTCTCAAAAATACCGATGTATTGCACCCGATTTAATCGGTATGGGTCTGTCTGATAAACCGGATATTCAATATACCGTATTTGATCATATACATTGTATGACTCAATTTCTTGATTCCTTTGATTTTGAGAAGTTCACATTAGTCATGCACGGGTGGGGATCCGTGATTGGTTTTCATTACGCCATGCAACATGAAAAACGAATTAAAGGTTTAGCTTTTTTAGAAGCGCATATTCGGCCCGTGACACATTGGGACGCATTGTCATTGCCTGTTCAACAATTTTTGTCGCTGATTCGTGATGAAGAACACGGTAAAGTCGAAGTTCTTGAAAATAATTATTTGATCGAAACCATTTTGCCTTCCGGAGTCTTAACTCCTTTGAGTGAAGATATTATGGCTCAATATCGAAAACCTTTTCCCAATGTCGCTTCACGCAAGCCGCTTCTGCAATATATTCATGATTTTCCAAAAGGTAACGGCGAGCCTGTTGATGTAGTGGCCTTGATCCGAGAATATTCTAATCGTTTGAAAAATTCTGATGTGCATAAGCTAATGTTTTATGGCGTTCCCGGTTTCATGACGAATATCGAGGATGCTCAGTGGGCTAAAGAAAATTTCTCGAACCTTGAGCTCATTGATTTAGGTGAAGTGATGCATTTCGCACAAGAATGTTCCCCCCTAACAATGGCGAATGAATTTTTGGAATGGTACGAAAATATTCCTGTCAAAATCGAGGCTCAATCTTAATCAGATTGCTGTTTGTTAACTTATTGATTTTAAAGAAACTTTCCTGCCCCATTGGAATAGTTTAATACATTATCTATGTCATCAATTTTGCCCTTGTAATGCTGATGTTTTCGTTCAGCAATAAAGCTTGACTCACCCATAAAAATGTGTAACATCGTTGCGAGTTTCACAACTAAAAAGGGATTTTCTGCATGAAAAGTATTTCATCAAAAGCATTATTGCTTACTGCCGCTTTCACCTTAGCCACTTCTTTTTCTTTGTCAGTTCACGCTATAACTCTTCGAGATACTGTTCAAGAAACCGTTATGTCGAACCCCGATGTACAAGTTTCTATGAAGGTTAAAAGAGCTTCGAATGAGCAGGTGAATCAAGCTAGAGCAGGTTATCTTCCTACTCTTAACGTGAACGCAGCCTACGGACGTGAAAGATCAGAAAACCAACAAAATAGAGTAAACGGACCTAATATTAAGACGAACTTATGGCGCAGAGAGCTTGGTGTGGAATTGCGGCAAAATCTTTTCCGTGGATTCGATACATGGTATGAAATGAAACGTACCAAAGCGAAAACAGATGCCGATAGTTATTTAGTTTGCGCAGCCGCTGAAGATCAAGCACTTCTTGCAACTCAAGCCTATATCAATGTTCTAAGAGATCGCGAACTTGTACAAGTGGCACGACGAAATCTACGTGCTCATGAAGGCTATCATTCAATGATTTCTCAGCGTGGTAGATCGGGTGTCGGTCGTGAAGCGGATAATCATGAAGTGAGTGGTCGATTGGCTCTTGCTAGATCCAATTTATTCGCCGTTGAAAACGATTTGGCAAATTCTGAAGCATTCTTTTTCAGAGTGACAGGCATGCACCCAGCCCAGCTATCATTACCTACAACACCCGGAAGACCATTAATTCCAAGTTCATTGGATGAAGCAGCAACCATTGCATTACGTTACCATCCGAAAATGCGCAGTGCTGTGGTTGATGTTGAAGAAGCCCGTGCACAGCATAATGTATCTCATCGAACGGCATTCCCAGTGGTCGATATTGTTGCAGCCGCTGAAAATAATCGGGATGTCGATGGAGTAGAAGGACCTGATAAATCCTTCCGCGTAATGGGTGAATTCCATTATAATTTATTTAATGGCGGAGCTGATGTAGCACGTCAACGTGAAACAGCGTATTTAACACAAGAAGCTGCTGACATTCGCAATCGTACTTGCAGGCAAGTGATTGAGAACTTACGATTATCGTGGAACGCCATGTTAACGTCTGAAGACCGATTGCCTTCTTTAAGAGAGCATTCGTTAGCGTCTAAAAGATCCTTGGGTTCTTACAACGAGCAATTTAAATTAGGCAAACGTGAATTGCTGGATGTACTTGATACAGAAAATGAAAATTTTGCCGCAGATTCTAATTTTATTCGTGGTTGTTACGATGCATTATATTCTCGGTATCGAGTGCTCGATGCTATGGGGCAATTGGTAAACTATTTACATGTTAATTTACCTACTGAAGCTCATGAGCTGTATCACACCTATCAAGAAATTGCGAGCCCAGCACGTTCTGGTCGCCAATATGATGCTGGTTTAGAACAACAAGATTTTCCATCGAAGTATTATCATAAACAAGAACCTATTCATCGTAATCAACCCTGTAATACTTTAAGTTGTGCTGGTGTTATTACTCGTCGATTTACTGGTAAACGGCTTGATGGCGCATTTGGTTATAAAGACGGTTTGCATTCTGTAGTGATGCATGAGGAAAAGAAAAAAAATCAAAAAGAGCCTAAAAAACTTAAAGCAAAAGCTCATCGAAAACATCATGATGCTCATGTAAAAGAAAATGCATTGCAATCAGTTGCACCTGAAAAAGAGATTCAAAATTTGCCTGTGAATGAGTCTAAAGAAGCGGAGAAAAGTACGGCAGCACCGGTTGAGCCAACCAGTAATGTGGTTGTGAGCCCGAGTGCAGAAAAGAAAGAAGTTAAAGCAAATGAAAATAACGTTCCTGAGTCAACAACAGTAACGTCTCAGCCCGAACCTACTGTTCAAACAGAAGCTGAGAAACCTGTTGCTAAAGAGGAACAGCCTAAACGTGCTGAGGCTGCAGCAGATAAACATGCTAAAGCTAAGAAATCTTGGGCGGTTAAAGTAGGTACTTATACTTCTGATAAAGAAGTAGAGAAGTCTATCGAAAAACTTCAAGACAAAGGTTTTGATGGTTTCGTAAAAGAAATCAAAACGCCTGACAATACAACAACAGAAGTTTATGTAGGACCCACGAAGCAAAAAAGCTCAGCGGAAAATCTCTATCATAAACTAATGCAATCGAATATTTCTGGATCTGTTGTTCCTGTCGAAGACAGCGAATAAGACTTTAGGAGTTATCGGGAAAGGGGTCAGGTGACCCCTTTCTTTTTTATGCTCTTAGAAACTGAGAATGACTTAGCCAATTATGATCTGGATAATACGCAACTAATACTGAACCACCTTTGATAGTGTTAATCACATATTTTGCCAATCGCGCTGGAACAGCAGGGCAGCCCCAACTTCGTCCAATATGATGTGCGCCTTCATTAACATACCAAGCACCGTGCATGACGATGGAACGGCTATAAGCATTAGCATTAAATCCACGCTCTAACCCTTTGAGTCTTAGAGAAAAACCATTATGCCCATCATAGGTGGTATCAGTCACATACACCCCTAAACTCGACTTGTGGGTACCGGGCTGGTCTGAGAAGCTTCTAGCATACAGATCGCCTGTTTGAGCCCCATGACTCACAACTGTGTTCAATAGCAGTTTATTGTGCTGAAGGTCTAGCACCCACAATCGGCGACTCGTTGAAGGCATGGAATAGTCAATAATCGTTAAGATATCGGAATGTGTGAGGCCGCGTAGCTTAGCTTTTAAATGGGCATTATAGGCCAATGTAGCGACATTACTGTTAAGACCAGTAGGTCGGCTGCTGGTCAGTATGCTGGGTTTGGAATGGAATTGAACGGCTGAATAGCTAGCAGGAGACGTAAGGGCACAAATTGTTAAAAAAATGGCAAAAAATAACTTATTAACCATAGGATTTTACCTTTAATAGAGTTTAGTTTATTTATTTGACACTCTGGGGGTGAAAAACCCCTAAAAACAGCGTTTTTAGCGAGAGCCATCCTGTTTAGAGAGGGGCATATCTGGCCTTCTCTATTATTTTATCCGGAGACCATTTTACCAGATCTGGCGAGGATTGCAACCCTTTAAGCCATGCTAAACCCTTGATAACTTTTATAAGGCAGCTATCAAGGGAGGGCTAAGAAATTTGCTAATTATTAGTAGCTATATCGTTATGTGATTTTTCACTAATAGCAACCGGAACTCCGAGCTGATGCTGAATTGCTTGTTCGACGAGATCCCAATTAACCTTGACATCATGACCTTTCACAGCGTCTCGAATCGCGTCGTCTGCAGAAATAATATTAAAATGACTGATAGGGTCTGAAATATTGACGGGGACATGTGCTTCAATGTAGAGCTTTCCATCATTCCAACCTATTTTATACGGATAGTGAATGATACGCACTTTTTGGCCAATATTGACGTTGTTAAAGAGTTCTTCAATATCAGGAGACATGAGTCTAATACAGCCAGAACTAACGAGCTTGCCAACGCTCCATGGTTGATTGGTGCCATGAATCAAGTAGCCGGCTTTTTGCATATAAATAGCGTACTGACCTAATGGATTGTCAGGCCCTGGGCCCATATATTCAGGGAGTTCTTTACCTGTTTGTTCGAATACAAAATCGCGAATAGAGTTCGGAACAAACCAGGTGGGATCTTTTTTTTTGTTCACTACGACACTATCCACAATAGGAGTTCGCCATTCACGACGACCTAAACCGACAGGATAAGTGTAAACATATTTTTTATCGGGGCTAAAATAATAGAGGCGGAGTTCTGCTAGATTGATCACAATACCATCACGAAACGGAGGAAGAACGTAAGCAGTTGGGATGACGATGCGTTCACCTCGGTGTATACGTTGAGGGTTAACATCAGGATTGGCTTCCATAATTTCGTGCCAACCAATATTGTAATCGTTCGCTATTTTTAGGAGCGTATCACCAGATTCAGCTTCAACAGTAATGACTTGCCCAATAACATCTGATCCTTTGGGTGGCATCGGATAGGTTGTGGCTGAACTTCCTGTGGTCCACAACAAGCTAAATAATACTAATGTTACAATCTTTGAAGACCACTTGTGCATAACGGTTATTCCTTATTCCAATAAAGAGTCAGGTAATCAATGTGAGATCGCTCCCACATTGATTACAGATAACCTTCAATAGAGTAAAATCGAGCGCTAGAAATTAATCCCTTCTTCCAGCAAAGAAACTGAGAATCTGCAACAAACTAATGAACAAATTAAAGAGAGAAACAAATAATGACACGGTAGCCATTATGTAATTTCGTTCACCACCTTGAATGATCAAGCTCGTCGTAAATAGTATATATCCTGATGAAATTACGGCAAATGCACCCGAGACAATGAGTTGGAGCATAGGAAGATTGAAAAATATATTGGCGATTCCTGCTAAAAATGCAGCAGTTACTGCAATAAATAAAAACCCACCCATAAAGGTAAAATTACGGCGACTTGTAATGACGTACGCTGATAAAGCAAGAAAAATAAGACCCGTAGAGCCTAGAGAGGTCATGATTAATTGGGCACCATTAGAGTATCCATGTATGGTCATGTTAAGAACGGGACCTATTGTGTAACCCATAAATCCTGTGAATGCGAAGCAGCTAACAATTCCCCATACTGAGTTTTGCAAACGAGTTGTTAGATAAAGTAAACCGAACATGCCAACCAGAGTTAATATAAAGTTAGGCTGTGAATTAATGCTCATTGAAAAATAGGCAGTAATTGCACTGAATAGCATTGTCATACCTAATAGCATATAGGTATTTTTTAAGACGCGGTTGATAGACACATCCGACGCTTGAATCGTTGCCATTGGTTGAAATTGTGGGTTCATTGTCGTCTCCTTAAGATTGAGAAACTATTATAGCATAACAAAATGTAAAAAAGAAATTGAGTCATGGACACGATGTATGATAGATTGCCTTGGTGAATTTGCCTGAGTATACTATCTGGTTGACGGGAGAGGTGGCTGAGCGGTTGAAAGCGGCGGTCTTGAAAACCGTTGAGGGGTATCCCCCCTCCCAGGGTTCGAATCCCTGCCTCTCCGCCATTTTGTAAGGTCTCAACTCACGTTGAGATCTTACAAAATGGGAGATGTAGGGCTCGAACCTGCTTAGAAAGGGGTTCGGCAAAATTGTAGGAACAATTTTGCAAGAGCGAAGCGAGCCCGAAGGGTGAAGATCAGGATGATCTGAATAATCCCTGCCTCTTCGCCATTTAGAAAAGTGTCAACATAGTCGATACTTTTCTAAATGCAGAAGGGCGGGAAGAGAACCCGCTAGAAGGGGTTAAAATTGTTTGTGAAGCAATTTTGACTCTATTTTTAAGAATGCTGTGTATGAATCCTTATAGAGGGTTTATTTAAATAGGTTGTTGTACTTACGTCTCGGAGAAATCACTTGATAAGAACACTAATCGTTGACGATCATAACTTGGTTCGTCATGGCATACAAAGTATGCTTAATGGGGTGGAAGGAATTAAGGTTGTTGGTGAAGCGCTAAATGGCGAAGACGCAGTAAAACTCGCAAGAGAAGTTCGTCCAGATGTTGTTCTGATGGACCTGAAAATGCCCGGAATTGGCGGTCTAGAAGCAACACGTAAACTACTTCGTATCGATCCTGATATCAAAGTTCTCGTTGTGACAGTGTGTGATGATGACATTTTCCCTGCTCGTTTATTACAGGCTGGCGCTTCAGGGTATTTAACTAAAGGCGCTAAAAAAGACGAGCTTATCCAAGCAATTCGAGCTGTACATTCTGGCCAACGTTATATTAGTCCTGCAATTGCACAACAATTAGCATTTAAGCATCTGACAGATGCGGATGATTCTCCAATAGAATCACTCTCTGAGCGAGAATTGCAAGTGATGTTGATGATCGTTAATGGGCTGCGTCCTGCAGAAATTTCAGAGAAATTATGCTTAAGCCCTAAGACTGTGAATAGTTATCGATATCGTTTATTCGATAAACTGAAAGTGAAAAATGATGTTGAGTTAACACTTTTAGCTATTCGACATGGCTTGATGGATTCTCAAGACGTAAAAACGACAGACGACGAAAGCTAGGTTCATGACGGAGTTTGATCCGAAAGCACTGCTTAAAAATCTTGCTTCGGCTCCTGGTGTTTATCAAATGTTTGATAAAGCTGGTGATGTTATCTACGTTGGTAAAGCTAGAAATCTCAAGAAACGTGTTTCGAGTTATTTTTCTCGTACACTCCAAGATCTTAAAACTCAATCACTCGTTGCAGCTATTACCAATATTGAAGTCACGTTAACTCGAACTGAAAACGAAGCATTACTGCTAGAAAGTAATCTCATTAAAAAATACTTGCCCCGCTATAATGTTCTTTTGCGTGATGATAAATCTTATCCGTATTTATTTTTATCTGCCCATTCAGAATTTCCTCGTCTTGATTTTCATCGAGGCGCAAAAAAAGCCAAAGGAAAATATTACGGACCTTATCCGCATGGTGGTTCAGTGCGTGAAACGTTGTCTTTGCTGCAAAAACTGTTTAAATTACGACAATGTTCAGATGCTTTTTTTCAAAATAGATCTAGACCTTGTTTGCAATATCAAATTAAACGATGTACCGCACCCTGTGTCAATTATGTAACTCCAGATGATTATCAAGAACAAGTTCGACATGTGCAATTATTTTTAAGAGGAAAAAGAGATCAAATAATTGATGAATTAATTGAAAAAATGCATCACGCTTCAAAGTCTCATGAATATGAAAACGCAGCAAAATTTCGTGATCAAGTCGCAACATTACGACGTCTACAAGAAAAACAATATGTCGTCGGTGATAAAGGTGATATTGATGTGCTGGGGGCATTTTTAGAAATGGGTGTTGTGTGCATTCATGTGATGACAATTAGAGCAGGGCGATTACTCGGTGGTAAAGCGTATTTTCCGCGTGCACCCAAAGGCGTGACGCTTGAAGAAAGTCTAAGCAGTTTTATGAGTCAGTATTATTTGAATATGGTGCGCAGTGAAACAATGCCAAAAAGAATTGTGCTCGGTATTTCGTTTGAAGATCAGGAGTGGTTAGCCTCTGCATTATCCGAACAATTAGAGTCTGATATTAAAATTGTGACAAAAGTGCGAGGGTTACAAGCTCGTTGGTTGGAGATGGCTAATACGAATGCGCAATATGCATTAACACAACATTTAGCGAATAAAATGAGCTCTTTTAAAAGGATGGAAGCTTTACAACATGCATTACATCTTTCAGAGATACCCCAAGAAATTGAATGTTATGATGTGAGTCACACGCAAGGTGATGCCACGGTTGCTTCGTGTGTTGTATTTAATTGTGAGGGTGCAAAAAAATCAGATTATCGACGTTTTAATATTCATGATGTAACGCCGGGTGATGATTATGCAGCATTAGAACAAGCGCTCAAAAGACGTTATACAAAATTGAAAAAGGCCAATGATAAATGTGCCGATATTATTTTAATTGACGGTGGAAAAGGGCAGTTGCATGTTGCTGAACGGGTTATGGAAGAATTGCAAGTGAGTGGAGTTTTATTAATTGCTATTGCAAAAGGACGTTCTCGTAAACCAGGAATGGAAGTATTAATCGTGTCTGGGCGCGATCAAGAATTACGTCTTGCAGCTGATTCTCTCGCCATGCATTTACTGCAACAAATTCGTGATGAAGCGCACCGTTTTGCCATTACTGCGCATCGTGGTCAACGTAATAAAGCTCAGCAGCATTCTTCTCTTGAAGATATTCCAGGCATTGGTGCAAAACGACGTCGCGCAATACTTCAGCATTTTGGTGGGCTTCAGGAGGTTCGTCGTGCTGGGGTGGAAGCCATCGCTAAAGTTTCAGGTATTAGTTTAGAACTTGCGCAAAAGATCCATGATGCACTGCGATAGTTTTATATTATTACAATGGTTTCATTGGAGCAGTAAAGTACATAAAAATATTTTACCTTTCTAAGTTTGAGAGTGTGTATCAAACTAGTGTAGATTCAAATCAGTTAATTACTCTTTTAACGTATCGGCAAGATTTTTGTGAAACAAACTGGTCGGAATATCGTATAAAAATCCTACACTTATGGCTTTAGCTGTTAACTCTGATTTTGAGTTGCTCCGAAATTTCAGTTTCAATGTACTGACATGCACCTCGACTGTACGATGGGAAATATCTAAAATCCGTCCTATTTCTTTACAGCTTTTCCCACGAAGAAAATAAAACAATACTTCTCTTTCGCGTTTAGTCAAATAAATCTCATCATTTCCTTTACCTACTGTAAAGTGTTCAAGAGTGGCGTTGTTGATTTCAGTATTAATTAAATTACTAAGCTCAAGGTGTTTTCTATCTTGTAATATATAAGTATGTGTCAAGACGCCATCTAGCTCACCAAAATCATTAGTAACAATAGCTCTATGACAAATAAATAATGTCTCAACACCTTGATAATCACAACCCGGATACAATGCTACGTAATTTTTACCTTCCAAAGTATCTTGTTCATGTCTCAGATAAAGTGGAGCAAATTGTTCCCACCGAAAATCAAAATCTGTTTTTTCTTGAATTTCATAAAGAGATGTACTGCCAACAAAATTGCGCATGGCATTATTAGCATAAATGATTTTAAGTTCTTCTGGTTCTTTGAATGTCACGATATAAGGAGCATCTTCGTATATCTTTTTGTAATGCTTTAACTTATCCCCACTATCTTCATTCCCTCTAGACATATTATCTCCTGCACGAAGTATATACTCATATTAATGCTCTAGTCCTATGGGCGGCAAGTCTTTAAAATACACTGCTTGTCAAGTTCGGGCAAATATTTTATTTTTTATTGATTAGTTATTGCATATCGATAATTAATTAATTATTATGACCTCCTCATTGAACAAACATACGGAGATCTGATGAATAAGATTCAACGCACTAGCCGGTATTTACGCTGGCTTTTCACCGCTTTAATGGTACTGACTCCCTTGATGTATATCGCGTCCTGGTTTTTTCTGCCCGATATTGTTAAGAAAGATAGTTTTTTTATGGGGTTTGATATGATACCTAGGGATCTTGCAGCTATGATTCCCGGTGATGTGATTGTGCAACATCCTTTGACAACAATGATGCGTTTATTAGGCCTCACGATTAGTCTTGTGCCGATGACAGTGACTCTGTTGATATACTCAAATTTAGTCACATTATTTTTAATGTACGAGCGACTGAGTTTTTTTAATATTCAAAATGTAGCGATCATTAGAAGAATTGGAATTTATTTGCTGCTCGGTGAAGTCTTACGTCCATTTATAGAATTGGCAACGACGGCTTTATTGACTTGGCAGAATGGTCCTGGTCATCGTCTCGCTGTGGTGTCATTTAAAGGCAGTAACCTTGGTCTTATTATCACAGGGATCATGATAATCTTAATCTCGTGGATCATCGCAGAAGGTCACCGATTAAGTGAAGAACAACGATTGACTATTTAGGGGCACAGTATGGCGATTATTACCAACCTCGATGTGATGTTAGCAAAACGCAAAATCCGTTCAAAGGAATTGGCGGAAGCGATTGGTGTTACCGAACAAAATTTATCGGTGCTCAAAACTGGAAAAGCAAAAGCAATCCGTCTGACGACTTTAAATGCAATTTGTGATTATTTGCAGTGCCAGCCAGGTGATATTTTGGAATATCAGCAGGAAGAGCAATAAATAACAAATAAGCCAAGCAAAGATCTGAGCTCTTTTCTTAACATAACCTGGTCGCTATTCAAAAATACAAAGATAGTTGTTATTATTCGTTTGCTGTTATAGTAAGCACTAACATTTGATTATGTTAGATAATTTTTTATAAAAAAGCGGAGGAAAGTATGCATTTTAGTCTGGAAGAAGAGGGTAATAAAGACACCCCAAATGAAGACAAAATCAATCTTGAAAAAACACCAACAAAACGCTCATCGAGTGCTACAGATTGTCGACGTGAAGCCGTGCCGCATGAACCTGAATTAACAATGGCATATTCTTATAATTCCAGCGTTAGTTGGGATAAAAAAAATGAGGCTGTGCGAAAAATGACTGAAGCATTTAAAAAATCTCAAGAAAAAGCATCTGGCGATAATAATTCAGTGCCTGCAAAGTTGAATTTCTAAATTGCGGGTGTCGATTGCTTAAGCCAAAGAGATAGGTCTATGTGATAGGTACGAACCCATCAAACTTGGATCTGACCCCTTCACAATACACAATAGCCTGTTAACACTTGACCCCATAATGATTTTTATAGATGATGCATCTATGAACAGAAATATTCCTAATACATTGACCTGGGTGCGCATCGCAATCGTGCCGTTGTTTGTATTGCTTTATTATTTACCGTGGAGTTGGGGACATTTCTTTGCAGCGTTATTATTTTCTATCGCTGCGATTACAGATTGGTTAGATGGCTATATCGCACGCCATTGGCAATTATCTTCACGCTTTGGGGCTTTTTTAGATCCTGTTGCGGACAAATTAATGGTTGCTGTGGCATTGGTATTGGTAGTCGGAGAAGTGCCCATGCCATTTTTGACAATTCCGGCGGCGATTATCGTCGGACGAGAAATTATCGTTTCAGCGTTGCGTGAGTGGATGGCTGAAATTGGGAAGCGAACGAGTGTGGCAGTCAGTATCATTGGAAAAATAAAAACGACATGCCAGATGATTGCATTGATAGCTTTATTATTATACAGGCCTGAATCACCCTTTATTTTAGCGGTTTTAGGTACAGTTATGCTTTATGTGGCAGGAGCCTTGACAATTTACTCTATGATTATTTATATAAAATCTTCGTGGCGTGACTTGACTTTAGCTCCCGAGAAGTAATAATACCACGTTGGCGTTTTTCAGTGTTGTAAGCGGGAATAGCTCAGTTGGTAGAGCACAACCTTGCCAAGGTTGGGGTCGCGAGTTCGAGTCTCGTTTCCCGCTCCAAGTTAGGTTTCATCGTAGCAATCTTCGATTGCTGTATTATCAAGGCAATGATTAGGTTTATTGGCTGGGTGGCAGAATGGTTATGCAGCGGCCTGCAAAGCCGTGGATGCCGGTTCGATTCCGACCCCAGCCTCCAAAATTGCCCGGGTGGCGAAATAGGTAGACGCAAGGGACTTAAAATCCCTCGGGATTAAACCTCCCATGCCGGTTCGATTCCGGCCCCGGGCACCAACGATTGAACTGAATGTTCAGATTTTGAGTCTTAGTTGAAGTTTGCGCTGTTAATGAATCTTTCTTTAAGAGAGGTAATTTTTTACAATGTTTCGTCCCGTATCTCTTTTTGTCGGATTGCGTTATACACGTGCAAAGCGTCGTAATCATTTTATTTCCTTTATTTCATTAGCATCCATGCTAGGCATTGGACTCGGTGTAACGGTATTGATTACTGTTCTTTCCGTGATGAATGGATTTGATCATGAAATTCGTGAACGAATATTTAGCATGGCAAACCAAGTTTCGATTAATAGCTATCAACCGGGTGGAATTAGTGATTGGCAGAATTTGTCTGACCGGGTCAAAAACTTAAAAGATGTTCGGGGGATTGCGCCCTATGTACAAGGCCAGGGAATGTTGTCAAATATGGGAACCGTACAACCAGTGTTGGTGAGCGGTATTTTACCTGAAAGAGAAAAACAAGTATCTCAATTGTATATCAATATGATCGCAGGTTCTTTTAATGACTTGAAAAATGGCGCTAATGGGATTGTTTTAGGAAAAACATTAGCCACTAATTTAGGTTTGGATCTAGGCGATAAAGTCAATGTCATTATCCCCGAAGCCAGTGTCACGCCTTTAGGCATTATTCCTCGTTATAAGCGATACACATTGGTAGGAATATTTGAAGCCGGTGGTGGATTTAAATACGATGTTTCGATGGCCTATATTTATCTGGGCGATGCTCAAAAATTGTATAAGCTGGGTGATAATGTTTCTGGATTACGTCTAAAAGTCAGTGAGTTATACGCAGCTCCTCGAGTAACAGATGAGCTTATTGATAAACTATCTAACAAATATTACATCACGAACTGGACCGATGAATACGGTAGTTTTTTTCAAGCCATTCGCATGGAAAAAACAATGATGTTTGTGATTTTAGTATTGATTATTGCGGTTGCTGCTTTTAATTTAGTCTCGTCATTAGTCATGGTGGTGACGGATAAACGCGCTGAAATTGCGATACTGAGAACGTTGGGTGCAAGTCCCGGAACTATTATGGCGACTTTTATGGTTCAAGGCTGTGTCGTTGGAGTCGTGGGTACTTTGATGGGTTTAGCAGGGGGAGTGGCGTTAGCGTTTAACGTAACGTATTTAGTCGAAAAACTTCAGCAATTGCTGCAGACACAATTTATCAATTCGAATATTTATTTCATTAATTATTTGCCCTCACGGCTAGAGTGGGGTGATGTCACCGAGATCGCACTCATTGCGCTTGCCATGGCATTAGTAGCGACAATTTATCCAGCATGGACTGCGGCACGAACTCAACCAGCGGAGGCGTTGCGTTATGAGTAGTGTCACAGTAGAACCTTCTTTGCATGTTAAACAAGCCAGTAAGTCGGATGATCGTAAAGCGGTGGTGCGATGTGAAGGCCTTGTGAAAACCTTTAATGACGGCAGTTTGAATGTCGAAGTATTAAAAAATATTAACATGAATGTTCGTGAAGGCGAAATGCTTGCAATTTTAGGCTCTTCAGGATCGGGTAAAAGTACATTACTTCAATTACTGGGCGGTTTGGATAAGCCTACTGCGGGTCGAATTTGGGTTAATGAAACTGAAATTAATACACTGAATCAGCGTGAACGTGGATTTTTAAGAAATCAGTTTTTGGGGTTTGTGTACCAGTTTCATCATCTCTTAACAGAGTTTAATGCGCTTGAAAATATTTGTATGCCCCTGTTAATTCGAGGGGTAAAACCTTCGATAGCCTCAGAGAAGGCCTATGATTTAATGGAAAAAGTGGGTGTTGCGCACCGGGCTAAACATCGAGTCGGTGAGCTTTCAGGTGGGGAAAGGCAACGAGTGGCGATTGCCAGAGCGTTGGTGACGAATCCATTGTGTGTACTGGCTGATGAGCCTACCGGTAATTTGGATAATGTTACCGCTCAGCATGTTATTGAATTAATGCTGAATTTAAATAGTACTCTTAAGACAAGTTTTGTTATTGTTACCCATGATTTGAAGCTGGCGCATCGCCTAGATAGGCGCTTGACGCTTGTGGGTGGAAGTCTTCAATCTGAGTGACTTTTCGCTACTTGATGGAAACGCCCCTATCTCGCCCACTCAAACTTCTAACTCTTTGATATCTATTCTAATCTTCTGAAATCTGACGCATTGTGAGCATATGCTTACGAGATTTAGGTAAATTCTCCCCTTTCTTCTTTCCATGAAATATGGTGAAATTCATTGTAAAATATTTTAATAAGATATTTATATAAAATAGATAGTTTGAGAATGGTGTTAATTGAGATGGGGGTTGGCGAATGATTCCGTTAAAATCAGATGAGTTGTTATATAAAATAATGAAGGATAATGAGTTTAGTGTGTCGGCCGTGGCAGCGAAGCTTAGGGTGAGTCGGAGGTCGGTGCATAGGCTGTTGAGTGGGGAGAAGGCGTCGGGGAAGCTTGTTGTTGCTTTAATCCGATTGTATCTTGAGCTTAATCCTGAATGTCGTGGTGCTGGTGACAGTTAGGGTGTCAATTGCGTAGTACTACGTTTGTTCCTTAGGATAAGATTTTCTATCAAAATTCGTTAGGTTTTTAAAATCGGCGTGAGAATCCGACTGCTTTTACGCCTAAATTACTGAAGACGAAGATATGAAGAGATTCTAAGGAGTTTGACTG
Organism: Gammaproteobacteria bacterium; assembly: GCA_019748175.1. NCBI lineage: Bacteria > Pseudomonadati > Pseudomonadota > Gammaproteobacteria > Gammaproteobacteria bacterium. The sequence continues at coordinate 16,975 of JAIEPX010000016.1, read as the reverse complement.
GGCAAGACGACCTTTTCAAGACCGCCGTAAATACATCCCTGTAGGCTTCGTTTGGACATCCATGTCCTCAACGATCTTGAAAAGGTAGATCTTGCCCAGTCTTCTCAACACCGTGCTAAATTTTTATTTCGCTGGCTCTGGATAGTTTTCGTAAAAAAGAGAACAGATTCTATTAGCTTTGCTGGTGGCAATAAAATTTAACTATCCTGAGTCGCGTAGGCGAAGAATCCGACTTTCTTGGAGAAAAATAAAGCGCAGCGAGGGGGACCCGAGCGAGCCATTTTCGGAAAGACAGTCGGATTGTAACGCCGACTATAAGAACGCAACGAATTTGTACGAGATGATTGTGTTCTTGAAAAGGACGTCTTGCCCAGTCCAACTCGTAACTATTTTTTAAAACCCCTGTTTTTTGTTAGGCAAAATTATTAGGTGAAAATGAGATGTATTCAATAGGATTTTTGGTCGGATGTTGGAGTCTGATGCAGTTGTCTGCTATTCCAAAATTGTGGGTTTTGGTTGTGGGTGCAGGAATTTGTTTTGTGTTAGGAGGCTTGTATAGAAATTCGGAGTACACCAGTAAGGTTTGGGTATTTGTAGGTTGTTGTTTTTTAGGGTTGTTTTGGCAAGGCTGGCATTGTGCTGGATTGTTAGGTAAGCAGTTAAGGGTTGGTGAGGAAGGTAAGGAGATGGTTGTTGTTGGGAAGGTGAGTGATATTCCAGTGTGTGATAAAGAGCATTGTAGTTTTAGTTTTGTAGTTGATTCCGATGGTAGGAAATTTCGGTTGAGCTGGTATGGTTTGGTGAAGGCGGTGCACGTAGGAGAATCGTGGAAGTTGTTTGTGAGGCTGAAGCGAGCTCACGGGAATTTGAACCCAGGAGGTTTTGATTCTGAGGCGTGGAGTTGGCAGCAGCATTTTAGTGGAAAAGGGTATGTGGTTAATAAAGCAACGAATGAGTATTTAGGTGTAAGTAGCGGGTATGGTTTTTTGCGATGGCGCGAGAGGTTGTTAGCGAATTGTAAAAAGGTTTTAGGTGATGATCCTTTAGCTGGAATTGTGACAGCACTCAATTTGGGATGGACGCGGGACATTCCTTATTTTCAAAAAGTGATTGCACAACGAACAGGGACTGCGCATTTATTAGCAATTTCTGGTTTGCATGTTGGTATGGTGGCAGCTTTGGTCTTTTGGTTAACGTGTGGATTGTGGTCTAAGATTCATCGGGTCACTGAATTGATTCCTTCGCCGATGATTGGAGCTTTATTCGCAATTTTTGCCGCGATTATTTACAGCGAAATGGCAGGTTTTGCGTGCAGTACTCAACGTGCGTGTGTGATGTGTGCTATTTTATTATTACCTAAATTTGCACATCGACATATGACCGTAAAAACAGCACTATTTCGTGCAGTTTGGGTTGTATTGCTATGGGATCCGTGTGTGGTAATGAGTAGCGGATTTTGGCTATCGTTTGGAGCGGTTTTTGTATTGATATACGCACAATATTACTCACCCAAATGCCCTAAAAGTAATAGTGATTGTTCTGCGGGGTCTTTTGATCTTAATAATCTCTTGTTAATTGTTCAAAAAGTGGCACATAAAAAAATTAAAGAATTTATTCAGCTACTGCAAACACAATGGATTTGCTTAATAGGCTTATTGCCTTTATCGTGTTGGTACTTTCACCAAGTGTCGTTGGTGAGCCTAGTATCTAACTTAATCGCAATACCCTTAATGGGGGTGCTTATTTTACCTTTAGTATTATTAGGTACGGCATTGGTCAATACGAATGTTTATTTAGCCAAATTATTTTTTTCGTGCGCGACATATTTATTGGCACTATTAGGTGTGTCACTGCAGTGGTTGAGCCAACAACAATGGGCGGTATGGAATTATAGTTTTACTCATGTCTGGGAAATTGTAGTGGTATTCAGTGGTTGTGCATTGTTGGTTTTTACACAAAAAAATTGGCGTTGGGTTGGGTTAGTCGGACTTGTGCCACTAGCACTCCCTAATACTTTTCCTGTGCAAGTTGGACAATTTAAGCTCAGTGTTTTGGATGTGGGCCAGGGATTAGCAACGGTTGTTACAACCCGAAATCACGCTGTCATTTATGATACTGGTGCGAAATTTTCACCACAGCTTGATTGTGGTCAACAGATTGTGGTTCCTTATTTAATTAATGAAAAAATACATCAAATTGATGCTCTAATATTGAGTCATGGCGATAATGATCACGCGGGTGGAGCTTCGGCAGTAGTGAGATCATTCACAGTAAAAAAAATCTATACCAGTGCGGTCGATAAAATCAATCAGCAACTTAATGAACAAGCAAGTGCTGTTAAAATATCAGAATGTATCAGAGGTATTACGTGGAAGTGGGATGGTGTGAGATTTGAATTTTTACATCCTGATTCGAATGTAGAGGGTAAAGCCAACGATAAAAGTTGCGTACTCAAAGTAAGTAGTGATTATGGTTCTGTTTTATTCACCGGTGATATTGAAAAGACTGCAGAGCGCTGGCTAACTCAGCAGCACGCAGAACAATTATCTAGTAGTATTTTGATTGCTCCACATCATGGTAGCAAAACCTCGTCTACCTCTGATTTTCTTGCGGCAGTTCATCCAACAGTGGCCATCCTGTCCTATGGCTACCGTAATCGTTATAGGCATCCTAATAAGGAAGTGGTTGAACGCTATCTTAAGAAGGGAACTCAGTTGTTTGATACGGTGACCTCCGGTGCGATAAGCTATACCATCGGTGGGGATAGGCAATGGCGGCATTATAGAGCAAGCCATAGCGAGTTTTGGAGGCCATCCGGGATATGAAAGCCAACTAAGGGCTGGTATAATGGACGGCTTGGATATCAAGATATAGCTAAGTTGTGGAATACAGATATGAGCGTTAATGTAGTTAAAATTTTTAAAGATCAAGCAGCATTGGAAACCTATAGACGTTTATTGCATTCCATTATGCCTTACTGGAAGCTTTTCACTCTGGGAATTATCGCAACCATTATTGGTGCGTTGGTTGACGCAAGTTTAGCGTGGATGATAAAACCTGTTATCAATAGAGGCTTTATTGATCGAGATATGGCTTTTATTCATTGGTTGCCATTAGGAGTGATTGCATTATTCGTGGTACGAGGCATCACAAATCTCTCGTCGAATTATCATATTTCTAAAGTAGGACGTTTTGTCGTTCGCGATTTTCGTCAAAATATATTTAATCACCTTTTGCGATTACCCGCGAAATTTTTTGATGAACATAGCTCTGGTCAATTGTTATCGCTCATAACTTATAATACTGAACAAGTTTCTGAAGCAGCAACGTACGCATTTATCACCTTAATTCAAGAAGGGTGTTTATTTTTTGGTCTATTAGCCGTGATGTTTATTATCAGCTGGCAGCTTTCATTATTGTTTTTAATTATGGCACCTCTGATTGCATTTTCTGTAAAATACAGCAGTTTAAGATTGAGAAAGTTAAGTTTAGGCGTACAAGAATCCATGGGAAGTGTCGCTCATGTCGCGGAAGAAACGATCGAAGGGTACCGTGTAGTGCGTACCTTTGGAGGAGAGCAATACGAGCGTGATAAATTTACCCGTGTGATTAATAGCAATCAGCGACGTGAATTAAAGATGGTGGTTGCAGACACATTGGGCTCTTCAGTCGTACAATTATTAGCAGCTATCCCCATTGCGCTGACACTCTATCTTGCTACAGCACCGGGTAGCCAAGTCAGTGCAGGAAGTTTTGCTGCTATGGTAGCAGCAATGTTATCGCTATTGCGTCCATTACGACGAATGTCACGCATCAATACCATGATTCAAAAAGGTGTGGCGGGTGCAGCAAGTGTATTTAATTTATTGGATTTAGAGCCTGAACCCGATAACGGTCGAATTCCATTAGCTCGGGCACGTGGACATATTCAATTTAAAGAGGTTAATTTTCGCTATTCACAATCTGAGCATGATGTTTTATCCAGCATTAATTTAGAAATTAAACCAGGCGAAACAGTTGCGCTGGTGGGACGTTCGGGTGCAGGAAAATCGAGCTTAGTCAGTTTATTACCCCGGTTTTATGAAATACAATCCGGTAACATTTTACTCGATGGTTTAGACCTCCGAGAATATCGATTATCTGATTTGCGACGACAATTTGCTTTAGTATCTCAAAAAGTGAATTTATTTAACGACACCATTGCAGCGAATATTTGTTACGGAGCAGGGCGAGTCGTTGAAGAAGAGGAATTACGCCATATCGCCAAAATTGCGCACGCGTTGGAATTTATCGAACAACTGCCTAAAGGATTTCAAAGCATCATTGGTGAAGATGGTGTGTTGTTATCGGGTGGGCAACGACAACGTATTGCGATCGCTCGCGCACTATTAAAAGACGCGCCGATATTAATTTTGGACGAAGCAACTTCTGCTTTAGATACAGAATCAGAACGTCATATTCAAGCTGCCCTGCAGGCGTTGATGCGACAACGAACAACCTTGGTGATTGCTCACCGTTTATCGACGATTGAATCTGCAGATCGAATTTGTGTTTTTGAGCACGGTCAAATTATTGAATCGGGAACCCATGAACAATTACTTGCACTGAATGGTCAATACGCTAATTTATATCGTTTGCAGTTCCAGGATGTTGCAGCAGAAACGGTTGAATTACCGATGGAAGCCATCCACTAATGAGGTGGTATGAAAAAATTTGGTATGGAAAAGATGATACCACGCTGGTTTCAATTTTACTGCCCCTGAGTTACGTCTATAAAGGCATTATCGATTTTCGACAGTGGCTATACCGAAAAAAACGTTTAAAAATTCATAGATTATCTGTTCCTGTTATTGTCGTTGGAAATCTTACTGTGGGCGGTACTGGTAAAACGCCTTTAGTTATTGCATTGGCCAATTGGTTAATTGAGCGCGGTGAGCGACCCGGTATTATTTCTCGAGGGTACAGTGGTCGCAGTAAAAACTATCCTTTGCGCGTATCAGAAAATTCACTTGCTTCAGAAGCGGGTGATGAGGCATTGGTCATTGCTCATAGAACTCAGTGTCCTGTCATAGTGGATCCCAATCGAGTGAGGGGTGCGCAATTATTGGTGAATGAATTAAATTGCAGCATTATCATCAGTGATGACGGGTTGCAACATACCGCTTTAGGACGTGATATTGAAATCCTTGTGATTGATGGACAGCGAGGCTTTGGAAATGGTCATTTATTTCCAGCCGGCCCCTTGCGAGAAACTGCAGATCGAGCACAAAATGTTGATTTGATTGTGAGCAATGGAACAGAAATACCCAACGGATTCTGTATGGAATTCGATTATGGTGCTGTAAAAAATCTTATTAATCCTTCGATCATATTAGAAAAAGAAAAAGTCTCAGAAGAAGTTTTTGCTTTTGCAGGCATTGGAAACCCGCAACGATTTTTTGACTACTTGGATCAACAAGGTTTTAAATCACGAAAGCATTCTTTTCCAGATCATTATGAATTTGATGCTACTGATTTTGCTTTTACGGATGTGACACCCATTATCATGACTGAAAAAGATGCAGTGAAATGTCAGCGTTTTGCACGGTCTAACTGGTGGTATTTGCCCATCTCGGCCAGACTCCCCGAAGCGTTTTGGGAGAGTCTAGCCCTAAGATTGAATAACATCAAACATGAGTCATAATATTAATAGTAGTTAATTATTATCAAATCCAGAATCTTCGTCACTACTATCTCCATTTTGAGCTTCCTCTTCTTCCTTAAGTTTTCGCAAGCTAGCAAACTTGTTAAAGAGTGCATTAGCGACAAGATTGTTAGAACCTCCTAGAACAGTCGCGGGTTTCTCTTTAACCTCTACATGACGAAGTGAGGCACCGGATTGTTGTCTTAAAGCAAATTCTTCTGCAAGTGATAATGGTTTTTTTTCTTTAGTAGCAGAAGGTTGATCTTCAGGATTAGGAGGTTGAGCAAAAAATGCAGAAGTGTTACTAGTTGTAGTACTTTTTCGGTACGGAGTAGCGGGAGTTGAATTTACTCCTGGAGGAGGAGGTGGCGCAGGAGCGGCAGCAGGTGGAGGAGGCGGTGGTGTGGGAGCAGCATTGGTGGCCGAATGAGTTTCATCAGAGTTAGTACTGGATACATTAGCAGCTTTGAGGGCTGCAAGTTGGTCTTTGAGTTTATCAAACTCTGTTTGCAGTGATTTAAATTGTTCCAGGGGTACAGTAGGGCTCAAGTCAGTTATTGCCGGCTGAGCGCTTAATATAGGGGCTACAACAGTCTGTGTTGTGTCTAATGCTTTACTTTTGACTGTATCAAGTTCCGCGCGCAGTAACGTGGTTTGTTCTTTTTCTGTCGCTAATTCTTGCTCTAGCTGACGTATACGTTCAACCTCTTTTAATGTTGATTGAGAAATCGCTTCATCAAATTCTGGTGGCAGAGGTGGAGCATCGTCTTCATCATTCTCAACACGAACAGGGGGTGGTGGAGGAAGATCTGCTTTTGCTTCAATCTCAACAATCAAATTACTCGGGATCAGGTGCTGAGTAGCAACTTCTTTAGATTTAGAGATCAGTGTCAGTTGCTCAGCAATTTGTCTCCTAAGCGAGTCGTTTTCTGATTTAGCGTGTAATAAATCTTTTTCAAGCTCGATATCTCGCTCTAATGTTCTATCGACTGAGTCATCATAGACAATTTCGTTTGATGCAGTTGCTATAAGTTGGTCCGCTAGATTGAATGCAGTTGCTAGAGCATTATCACTTGTAAAAAATTCTCCTACAATTTCTTCAGCAGTTTTAGATGTACCCGGAACTATTGAGTCTACGGTTAAATTATAAGCATCCCCTTGTTTTGCACCGATCTGTTTACGAGCGGCATCTCTTAACGGTTTGCCATCTAAATCAGCGAGATTTACTACAATATTTTCTTTGGCTACGGCTGCGACTTCCCCTCCTTTTTTACCTAGGCTACCGAAGAATGTTCCTATTTTTTTAGTGCCTTTTTCGGCTTTGGCCTCTTCAGAAGAAGAGTCTTTAGCACCCTTATTTTTTCCGAAACCTAAGCCACTTTTTCGTTTTTCATCTTTTATAACGCCCTGTGTAGAAGACTCGGGAGATGTTTTTGATTTTGCAGCGGGTTTAGCTGTTACCTTTTTATCAACGATGGCTTTTCTAAAATACATTGCAGCGGATTGAAACATCGTTGAAAGTGAATCTACGACGTTATTGGCGATGGATTGAAACTGAGTAAATTTTTCTTTTAGCTCTGTAATAATAGTTTGGAGTGATTGAATCTTTTTGCTTTGAGCATTAATTTTTTCGCCTTGAGTAAGATTTTCTTTTTTCAGAGTTTGATTTGCCTCTATTAGTTTTTTGTTTTCAGCATTGGATTGCTCCAATTTTTCTTGTAGTGCTCCTTGTTCTTTTAGAGCTGAAGATAGCAGATCTTTAGTCTGAGTAAGTTCATTTCTAGATTGTTGAAGCACTCCAATTTGTTCTTCTAATTGCTTTGCTTTTTGTTCTAGTGTGTTATCGAATTCTTTACTTGCAGCCGTTAATACTTGATTTAATTCTTGTTGATCTACCAATTGAGATTCTAAATCTTGGGCTCGCTTAGCATGAGCCTGTTTTTCTTCTTCTAAGGTGCGTATTTTTGCTTGAGTCTGTTCTAGAAGGCCTGATTGATCAGTACTAGTTCTGAGAGTAGATAACTGATCTTCCAAGCTTTTAATTTGCAATTCAGAGGCAGTATATGCTCCACGGAGTCCTGGAAGCTCTTGAGTCTGAGCTGTTAACTGAGCGACTTGTTCAACAAGTGCGTGTTTTTCTTGTTCAGATGTATTGAGTTTAGCTGAAGTTTCTTCAGCTGCTTTGATTTTTGCTTCAAATTCTTTAGCCTTTTCTAAAAGAACGTGTTTTTCTCTTTCAGCAGAGTCTAATTTTCCTTGTGTTTCGGCAAGTGTTTGTTTAAGCATAATGAGATCATTCTCATTATGAGTAACAACGACTGGAACTTGTGTTGATGCTACAGCTGCTAAGGCTGAAGTCGATGATGAAGTTGCAGGGGATTTTGGTGGTCCAGGCGGTAATGCGCGTTTTACCGGTGGAGCTTGTTTTGGAGCTGCTACTTTAATAGTTTCAGGCTGAATAGGTTCAGCTCTTTTTGCCTTAAGTTCCTCCAGCTTTTGTTTCATTCGTTGTTTTGCAGTAGTTAATTCTAGAGTGTATGCATCTTTTTCAGTTTGATGCTGTTCTTTCGAATCTGAAAGTTCTTTAGTTTTAGTTTGTAAGTCTCTAGCTTTTTGTTCGAGCTGTTGTTTTGCAGTTTCCAATTCTTGAGCGAGCGCTTGCAATTGTGTATCTTTTTGCGATCCACTTTGTTTTTTCAAATCTGTGAGCTCTTGAGTCTTGGTTTGTAGTTCTCCTGCTTTTTGCTCGAATTGTTTTCTCGCTTCAGTCAATTCCTGCGTAAGCTGCTGAATTTGAGGATCTTTATTTGTTTCAATAAGTTTTTTTAACTCTGCAAGTTCGGACGCTTTATTTTCTAGTTCGCTATTTTTTTTTCTAAGCTGTTTTGTGACTGCCTTTAGCTGTTTAGTAAATTCGTCGATTCTCTCTTGAAATTCAGTCTTATCTTCGGTCTGACTATCATCATCAGTAATAGAGTCTGATAAGCTATCAGAGTTTTTTCTTTGAGCTGATGAAGATGATTTGTCTTGCAGTTTATCGGAGAAAAGTTTCAAGTCGTGGTCAATTGTTTTAGTATCGTGTTTATCAGTAAATGATTCTACAACATCTCGCATGTAGCCTCGGAGCGGGCTGAACCAGGCGAACCAGAAATGATCATTATCACCATCAATATAGTCTATGATTTTCTCGGCAAGATCTGTCGTAGTACTTGATTCATTGATAATTTTATTCAGTGCATTAACATCCTCAATCCGTTCGTGAGTCCACTTAGGATTTTTTTTCTGATAATCCACGCGTTCTTTGTGGTACCAAGCTTTTGAATACTCTTTTAGAGCAGTAGTGAGTTTCTGTTTAAATTTGTCCCGTTTTCGCTGTGCTTCGTCAAAAAAATCTTTCGCTACATTTTCTTCGATATGCAGTTTAGTCATATACTTGCCTCACAATACTGATTAGAAAGTCTTATGGTAACCATAGAGTTGTCATAAATCAAGCGTGATTTTTAATTATTTTTACTGTAACGATAGGGGTGAATTCGCCTAATTCTATTAAATTATTCGATATTCTAGCTAAAAAGAGTTGTCAATACTTGAATTCAGATCTTTATCGCCTCTAGAATTGACAGGAGTAGTAGGCGTTTTTTGTGAAGGCGATTTCTTAGGGGATATGCCGTAAACACCACGAAATCTATTGGCTAGTGCAGCACTTAACAGCGGATCTTGTTGATGTGTTCCGTATATTTGTTTTTTGGTAGGAGTAAATTTAATACCGGTTTTCGTCAATCTCGCTTTTACCTTCGAGTTAAGTTCATCTTTAAAACCGGTAGCAACATCGGTAGGAGCAGTAGCAGAATCTGTTGGAGTACTTGGCCCGCGAGCATTATCGGGTCTAGGTAAACCTGGAGCAGCTTCTTCTCCTTCTTTTTTCTTTCGAAAGAATCGGAGGGGTGCAGCAATGCCGGCCTTAGCTTCTGGAGGAGGCGGTGGACCAGGTGGCGGGGGTGGAGGAGGAGCCGCATTGTCAGAATGTGCGTCAGAAGATGATGGATTTTGTTGAGCTAACTGTTGTTCAGCTTGTTGTAATTTTATTCGAAGTTGTTCATTTTCTAATGCTAACTCCTCGCAACGCTGCACAGCAGTTTGAAGATCCGCGTCTAACTCCTCTTTTTGTTCTATTTGCTCTGTTACGGCTGCTTCCATACCAGAGCGATAATCTAAATATTCATAGGTCATATCAGGATTGTAAACATTGGAAGCATTTAGCACACCAGCAGAACCCTCAGCTGTAAAAATAGCGTGATTTAAATCACTGGAAGCCGCTTCAAAATCATCAATATTTTTTACACCCACCTCATTCAGCCAAAGGGGCAGAGCATTTTGCCAATTTTTACCTTGTCTATCAACAGTGCTAGGCGTAGCTATACTAGATTCTGAGTTTTCTGATCTTTTAGGGGTACTAGGAGTGCTAACTTCATGATCTAAATATTCAAGATCATTGACTAAACTCGACTTTGTATTTTGATTTTCACGTTCACTTTTTAAATTAAAATATTCTCCAATTTGAGCTAAAATATCACCAAATGTTCCAATAACAGAATGTGCTACTTCTCTGAATGTAGTAATTTGAATCAGTAATTCTGAAATAATATCTCTGAGTAATTTTATCAATGATTCTTGATCTTGAATGATGGCTTCTTGTTCTCTAGCTTTTTGTTCAAGTTCTTGATTTTTTTCTTTAGTCGATTTGATTATTTTGTGCAATACGGCGCTGTTATTATTTAAGACTTCATTTACAGAGGTTTGATCGATTGGTATTTTACGTGATTCTTCTGTTTCACCTAGTGATGATTTTGAATCGACCATAACAAAAAATTTCATATCAGCATCATAGGATTGAAGATCTGAATAAGAATAATCCTCAACCGCATAGCGTACGTAGTCTCTTAACGGACTAAACCATGCCCAACTAAAATTATCATTTGAACCATCAACATATTCAACAAGGTCATCGGCAAGCTTAGTAGCTTCAGTTGATTTAGAAATAATGCTTTTAAGTTGAGTTACATTTTGAACGCGTGGATGAGTATATGTTGGATTTACACGTTGATATTCTGCATGTGACGATAAATGCCATTGATAATACCAAGCGCTTTCGTATTCTCCAATAGCTTCTGTAATGTGTGTTTTGAAAGCTTCAAATTGATGTCGGGCTTTTTTCTCACGCTTTTCTACTTCCGATGTATTAATCGTCCGTTTTAACATTTTATCTCCAATTATGATGCGTACGGATCAGCGTTTTTTAACTCAACCAAAAAAGCCGACATTGCTGCCGGCTAAAACATTTGGCTCCTCGGGACGGACTCGAACCGCCGACCAAGTGATTAACAGTCACCTGCTCTACCGACTGAGCTACCGAGGAATGTAGCATAAACGAGTATCTTACTTTTAATGTGAAAATCGGTCAAGGGCTCTTTACCCTAGAGCTGCCTTAAATCGTTTCACTGCTTCGTGAATATTATCGTCACTTGTCGCGTACGACAATCGAATATAGCCTGGCGTTCCAAAAGCAGAGCCTGGAACAACAGCAACTTTGGCTTCGACGAGTAGAAATTCGGAAAATTCAACATCGGTTTTGAAGTTTTTGGCTTTCATGGCCTCACGTACATCGGGGTAGGCATAGAAAGTGCCATCAACAGGAATGGCTCGTACACCCGGTAATTCGTTGAGACCTGCGATGAGAATGTCATGTCTGCGTTTAAACGCAACAACCATTTCCGTAATGCAGGCTGTTCCAGATTCAAGGCCTACAGCAGCAGCGACTTGTGAAATCGAACAAGGGTTTGAAGTGCTTTGAGATTGAATCATTTCCATGGCGGCGATGAGAGAGGCGGGGCCTGCAGCATAACCTATACGCCAGCCGGTCATTGCATAGGCTTTAGATGCGCCATTCACTACCATCGTTCTGTCTTTGAGTTCAGGTGTTACATTGAGAAGTGTGTAGAATGTATTGCCGGGCCATAGGATGTGTTCATAAATATCATCGGTAGCAATAACAATTTGTGGATGTTTTTTGAGAACTTCGCCTAAGGCAGCTAACTCATCAGCAGAATAGGCCATGCCAGAGGGATTCGAAGGACTGTTAATGATAAATAATCGCGTTTTTGGTGTGATGGCTTTTTCTAATTGTTCAGGCGTTATCTTAAATTGCGCATCGATATCCGTATCAATAATCACAGGTTTGGCCTTAGCCAAATAAGCCATATCGGGATACGAAACCCAATAAGGCGCAGGAATAATTACTTCATCGCCTGGATTTAATAAGGCTTGGAAAAGATTGTAAAGCACTTGTTTAGCACCGGCTGAAACGATAATTTCTTTTAGCTCGTAATTTAAGCGGTTTTCATTCGCGAATTTTGCTTGAATCGCTTTTTTCAATCGAGGCATACCATCGACAGCGGTGTATTTCGTAAATCCGTCTTGAATGGCCTTAATGGCTGCTTGTTTAATATGCTCCGGCGTATCGAAATCAGGCTCGCCTACGCTCATAGAGATGATATTTTGACCTTCGGCGCGCAAAGCAGCAGCGCGAGCAGTGATCGCTAGCGTAGGTGATGGTTTTACCAATGCTAATGTATCTGAAAGTTGTATTGCCATAATCTATAACCTTATTAAGTATCATGAACGAAATAAGCGGGAATCCTAGCATAGGGGATAGGGTCAGGTCTAACATTGAAACTATCGGCAAAAACTGCTAAAGATAGGGTGCAAGTCTCCAATTGCCCCTTTCTTTGTTTATAAAGCGAGGGGCAATTGGAGACTTGCACCCTTAACAGCGGAACCAGAGTACGATGAGCAAACAATTTTCTCTTCAAGCAAAATTCAGACCAGCCGGTGATCAGCCTCAAGCCATTGTAAAATTGGTTGAAGGATTGAATGATGGTTTAGCCAAACAAACGCTGTTGGGTGTGACGGGATCGGGTAAAACATTCACTGTCGCCAATGTGATTGAAGCTGTCCAAAGACCGGCAATTGTTATTGCTCCCAATAAAACATTAGCAGCGCAATTATACAGTGAACTACGTGATTTTTTTCCAAAAAACGCGATCGAATATTTTGTTTCCTACTATGATTATTATCAGCCCGAAGCTTACGTACCTTCCTCCGATACGTTTATTGAAAAAGATGCCAGCATTAATGAACAAATTGAACAAATGCGATTATCAGCAACTAAAGCCCTCCTCGAACGTCGAGATACCATTATCGTTGCGACTGTCTCTGCAATTTACGGTTTAGGAGATCCTAAATCCTATTTGAAAATGATGTTGCATGTTAGCCTCGGAGATAAATTAGATCAACGTGGTGTATTGCAGCGACTAGCGAGTATGCAATATACGCGTAATGATATTGAATTTCATCGAGGTACTTTTAGAGTGCGCGGTGATGTTATTGATATATTTCCTGCCGAATCAGAAAGCGAAGCTTTGCGAATTGGATTATTTGATGAAGAAGTTGAAAGTTTAAACGTTTTTGATCCTTTGACAGGTGAGATTTTACGTGACGTTCCGCGTTATACCGTTTTTCCTAAAACACATTACGTCACTTCTCGTGAAACGATATTAAAGGCTATAGAAGAGATTAAAATCGAATTAAAAGAGCGACTAGAATTTTTTAGAAGCAATAATAAATTACTTGAAGCACAACGGCTTGAGGAACGCACACGATTTGATTTAGAAATGCTAACTGAAATGGGATATTGCAGTGGCATTGAAAATTATTCTCGCTATTTATCAGGCGCTGCCCCTGGCGAACCACCACCCACGTTAATTGATTATTTGCCTGAAGGCTCACTCGTTTTTATTGATGAATCACATGTTACTGTCTCTCAATTGGGAGCTATGTATAAAGGTGATCGTTCGCGCAAAGAGACCTTAGTTGAATACGGCTTTAGACTTCCGTCTGCGTTGGATAACCGGCCTTTGCGCAGCGATGAATTTTGGCGTCTTGTACCCCAAACTGTTTTTATTTCAGCGACACCAGGCCCTTTTGAAGAAGAAAAATCGGATCAAGTTGTTGAACTTGTGGTTCGTCCTACAGGATTAATAGATCCCGAAGTTGAAATTCGACCTGTTTTACATCAAGTGGACGATTTACTCTCCGAAATTCGCTTACGTATGGCTAACAACGAACGAGTATTGGTGACAACTTTAACAAAGCGTATGTCAGAAGACCTAACGGACTATTATCACGATGCGGGTATTCGAGTTCGTTATTTACATTCTGATATTGCAACCGTCGAACGTGTTGAAATAATTCGCGATTTACGTTTAGGTGCGTTTGATGTTTTGGTCGGCATCAATTTATTACGCGAAGGTTTGGATATTCCAGAAGTTTCTTTGGTCGGTATTTTAGATGCTGATAAAGAAGGGTTTTTGCGATCGACTCGTTCTTTGATTCAAACGTCGGGACGTGCCGCTCGAAATTTGCATGGAAAAGTGATTATGTATGCTGATCGCATGACAGGCTCTATGAAAGCAGCGATTGATGAAATGTCTAGGCGTCGAAAAGTCCAGATGGAATATAATATTCAGCATAATATTACGCCTGTGGGAATAGAAAAAGCGGTAAAAGAAATTTTAGATACTGATTATTCAAATCGACCCGAAACGATCAGGCGAAACATAGAAATTGCTGAAGAAGCCGCCGAATATCTTGCATTACCACCTAAAAAATTCGCCGCTCAAATTAAAGCGTTGGAAGTAAAAATGTATGAACATGCGGAAAATTTAGAATTTGAAGAAGCGGCAGCGCTTCGTGATAAACTAAAACATTTGAAAGAAATCACATTGACCAGTGGATGAGATTTAACTTAGTCTAACCTTTCTCATTATTGCGAATCTTCACTGAGCCATTTAAGAAAGGCACAATACCTTCAGATGTTTCAATTAATAATTCACCGAAAGATCCAACACCTCTAGCGATACCTTCAATAGTCTGTTGACCATTACTTGCAATAATTGCGTTATTCGCTAAACAATCATTTTCAGACCAACGTTTTGCGAAAGGCTCGAATCCCTTTTGTGCAAATACTTGAATATCAGAGTAAATAGAATCTAGTAATGTAGAAGTAATTTTATTGCGATCAGGAAATCGATCAGTAATGGTGTGTATATCAGTCCATGGTTGATCAATGACATCGTCTTTTGTATGCATGCTAATATTCAAGCTAACACCAATGACGGTATCGGTTGCGCTATGTGATTCAGCGATCATATCTACCAGAACACCGGCGAGTTTTTTATCATTATGATAAATATCGTTAGGCCATTTCAAGCAGAGACCGGTAACATTGTTTTGTTCTAGAGCTGTTACTACTGAGGTAGTAATTACCTGGCTGAGTCCACTTATTTCGGTAGTATCTCTATCGAAATGCCAATATAACGCTAAGTAAATATTTGCCGCGTAAGGTGAGTGCCATGTACGGCCTAATCGACCTCTACCGGCTGTTTGATGTTCTGAAATCACAAGACTGCCCGAAGGTTTTGCTTGTTTTAATTTTTGTAGCATATAATTGTTTGTTGAATCGAGGGTATCAACAAGATCGAATTGAGGAATTAGTTTTTGTGCCTCAGGTGAGAGGCTTGACCATATTAAATCTTTATCGAGCATTTGAACGGGGCGAGTAAAACGATAGCCTTTTCCTTGGTGGCGTTCAACTGGGATACCTAGCTCGCTCAGCTTATGCATGATTTTCCAAACAGCGCTGCGAGTAATGTTCAATAAATCGCCAATCTCTTGTCCTGAACGGCTCTTTCCGTCAGCGAGTAGAGCGATAATTTCATAAATATTGTTATTCATAGTATGAAAAATGCTTATGTTAAGTGTCAGTAAAATCCATCTCCGCGATTCACTATTGGGGTTACAATGTGAAACATGGTTAATATATACCAGATATTATGCATAACACAAGAGATTATTTTTCTTAACGGCCCGTATTATTTACCGATTCGGAATAGGGTTTAATCATGTTATCATCAAACGCGGCGGGGCATTTAGCAATTTTTAATTCAATATCGAGATTAATATTTTTTAAGATAAATTCGAAAGCCACCGGGCGATTCGGTCACCTGACTCGGCAGCGGCTTCCATGGTGCCGACAAATTCGAGTAGAGTAGTATGTTCCCCTATAAAACAGAGACCGTCGGCTGTGGGTTTGAAAAGGGTTTTGAAATTTTCACCGTTGTCTTCAATTTTTTCGTCGAGTTCGCAAGAAAGTGTGGTGGAGTAGCCAGAATATGATCCTAGGGAGTAGGGATGATCGATCCAAGAATAGGTAATTGTGTTGGAGTAGTATTGATCAATTTCATCCGCAGCTTTTGTGACAATGAGAGGATCAATTCTAGTAGAGATTTGATATCCCTGTCGCACGAGTTCTATCTCATTCTGTAGATCGTTAATGAGTTTATTAGAATACAGTATAGCAACGCTTTGATCCTGAGTAAAAAATGAGATCGTATCTTTTGTGATGATGGTACGGGTGGGAAGTTCTCCGCTTAAATCGAGTGGACATAATGTTTTGTAGTTTTCTCCTACGCCTACGGATTGCATTTTTTTCCACCGATCATGCACGAGAATATTTTCAGAGAGAGTAATGTTTTTATACGTAGAGCAGGGTACCGCTAAAATAACATAATCATACACAGCAGAGGTTGTATCCTGAAAAAACAAATGAAATTGTTTCTCAATTTTTTCGATGTGCTCGAGTACTTTATTGAGTTGTAAACGAGGTTCTAAAAATCTAGCCATTTTAATGGGCAATTGTGCGTTTCCGCCTTGAACACTTTGTATGGTGATTTGTTTTTCTTCATGAGTATAAAAATCTTGTGATTTTGAAAGCCCACCTTCGAGTGCGCATACCAGGGTATCAAGATTATGATAAATGGATTGATGTTGTACAGGGACCCCTTCGTAGGCTGTCATTCTTGTCAAGAGCGCAGATCGTAAAATAGGGTTGTCTTTGCATATCAGAGAAATCAGTTCTTCTATTGTTTGGCATTGTTTAGCTAACGATTCGATGGAGTCTAAAATGTTGGGTTGTTGTTTGAATAAGCTTTCAAGTTGTTCGTCAAAATCGTAGTATTTTCCTTCGTAAACTATTCGAGAAGTTAATTCGACTTGTTCTGCTTTAATAATAAGTCCCATTTCCTTAGCGAGATCAAAAAAAACGCCTTTGTCTCCGCCATCAGTAATGCTCTGGCCACCTAATTCAATAACACTGTAATCTCCGTGATAATTTTT
>JAIEPX010000015.1 GCA_019748175.1 Gammaproteobacteria bacterium | reverse complement strand
ACGGTCCTAATTGGCATCGGAGGTATTGCTATAGGAATTATTCCAATGGCCCTCAATCGTTTGCGTCAGAAATCAAAGTCTTTATAAAGTCAATTTGGTAGGAATACTGAGGGTTGGGGACTGGTCGCATAGGCCTAAAACGAGTTCAATAACTCGTTTTAGGCTGAAATCGAGTAAACACGGACCTAGCCAGGTGGTCACATGCGCTTCTTTTACACCATTATAAGCTAAAATATACCCAAATCTCATAAGATTACAACCTCACTGTTTCATGCTAAAAGCCCAAGTTTGTCTTTTTTAAATTCTATTTATCTATAAATTGTATTTACAATGATAAATATGCCAACTTGTAATCCTGCAAAAGCGTACTAAGCTTAAGGTAAGGGGGTAGTAAAAGCTCCGCTAGCAATAGGGGGCAAGGTAGTACAAGGAGGCGACAAATATTAACAGAGTACCTATGGTCGTAGAATATGGGACTCTCAAGTAAGCCAAGCAAGAGGTGTATTATGAACTGGTCAAAACCACTATATTGTGTCAAACGTTTCGGTTTCGAAGTCACGATGTATATCTATCAAAATTCTGTTCCAGAGCAAGAATCGACAACGAAATCATTTAAGAAATTATCGGCTAGTCTGACCCTCATCACGGCGTTGCTAGCCTGTTCGCTGAGTGCGCAAGCTCATGGCAATGACTATGACAGAGGTAACAATTGGCCGTCCTACGGTGGCGATTTAGGAAGCAGTGGGCAAGCTCGGCAAGACGGCAGCAGAACAAAAATCGATAAAAACACAGTGAATCTTGTGGATGGGATGCGTGTTAAATGGATTTATGAAACCACACCCACAACGTTTATTGGTCAAGATACCGATCAAGATTTTGATCAAGATCCTGTAAAAGCGGCTGGCGCAATATTAAGCCCTCCTGCAGTGAGCAGTGATGGTTATTTATATTTTGCCGATACCTTAGGTTATGTGCATGCCATAAATAAAAATTTTGCTGGCAGTGATCCGAATAATTTGACTGATTTAAATAACGATGGCGATCCTAAAACATGGAAAACATTTGCACCGACTGACTATTCGCAACCTGGAAAATTTTTTCTGTTTTCTCGCAATACTCCGGCTCTAGATGAGCAGACAAACACGCTATATTATGGCAATCAAAGTAATATGAATTTGTCTAGCCCCATTATGTGTCAGGCAACACGCCAACCCTCCATTTCCTATGACCCAAGCTTTGAAGCTATTCGCGCACAATGCGCGCAAACTTCCATGAATACCCCCTTAGGTGAAAAATACGCTATTGGTGGTGGCGTTCCAACTGACGGCGCTATTTTAATCGCAGTAAACCGCCTGAATGGTCAATTGAGATGGAGCACCAAACTTGAGAAACATCCTTGGTCAATCATTACCCAATCGCCAGTCATTTTTAATGGTGTGGTATATGTTGGGATTTCTTCTAGAGAAGAGCTCACGACTGGATTTACCAAAGAACCGCCCTCATTGCATGGTAGTATGGTTGCGGTGAATGCTGACAATGGCAAAATCCTTTGGAAGACTTATACCTCACCACTCGACACTAAACCCACCAATGATGTCGTCGACATCAGTAGAATCAATTACACTCTCAAAGATAAGAACTTTCACGGCAGTTATTCCGGCGGATCAATTTGGGGTACAAGCCCATCTATCGATCCAAAATATCGTCGTAATGCTCCAAATGGTATGGTTTTGGTAGGGGTCGGGGAAAATCATACTGTGCCAAATGAAATTGCGCAGTGTCGAATCAAGCAGGTAGCAGGCCAAACTATACCTTCTTACTGTTTTGATGAAAAAATTTATAAAGATAATCTCGCTAATTCTGTAGTAGCGTTTGATTTGAAAAACGGTAGAGTGATCTGGGCATCTAAATTTGCCGATGATAAACCTTTCAAGGTGGATAAGAAAAATAAAATTCTAGAAGGTTATTTTGATGCGTGGAATACCACTTGCGAAGATCCTGGCAACAATGGTATCAATGATCCTATATTCCCACGACTTTACACACACTGTTCTGCCCCTGGTGATGCTGAAGGCATGGATGGTGATTTCGGTCAAGCGCCAATGTTATTGACTGTTAACCATCGTGGACCTAAGGAGATTGTCGTTATTGGACAGAAAACAGGATCGTTACGCGCATTGGATCGCGAGACCGGCGCCATAGTCAAATGGTGGGGCGATGAAGGTCGTGTGAAATTAGGGCCCGCTGGAAAATTGGGTGGTATTGCGTGGGGATCTGCCACCGATGGTCAAACCATTTTTACCTCTACGACCAATTCACGTAATCTCGGTCAAGTTTTTGCCGATGCTGGTGAGCCTTTAGGAATAACCCGCGATGATTTGGCTTATCAGCGCATTATCAATCCTCCCGTCGATATTGCGACAGATGATACTATTGTCAACGAAGCAGAAGGTATGCGTGAGTTTTATGACAATGGCAGAACAATTGAACGCAGTAGGTTAACACCGCCGTTGCCAGCAATGCCCACACAGCCGCTCATTATGCGTGACAATCAAGGCAATTTGCAAACCATCGGTGGGGTTTGGCATGCTGTTGACGCAGCCACAGGTCGTATTAAATGGCAAAGACCTGATACCACAGGATATTTAACTCATCCAAGCATGACGGTCGCAGACGGCCTACTTTTCGTCGGTAGTAAAAATCCTTTCAGCCCAATGCGAATATTAAATGCTGATACCGGTGTAGAAGTTTGGCGTAGCAGCGTTGCGTCAGGTTTGAACGTGGGCAACATCGGTTCTCGTCCTGCAGTGGTAGATGGAGTTGCCTATTGGCCAGTCGGTTATATTGCTTTAAAAGGCGTCTTATCTAGGGAACAAAACAAATTGATAGCTTTGGCGCCAGAGAAAATACTCGCACCAAAAAGGTATGCTGTGGCATCGAAAAGGATTTGTATGGTAGATCCAAGTCGTCCATGGGATCAAGGCGGTGCTGCATTTCTCGCTTCGCTTAATCCCGCATTGCAACCAATAGCAAATATCCTCAACACCGGAAAGCGCTTAATTGTTGTTGACCTCCATTATCCGGTGGACAAAACCGTAGCGATTAATCGATTACTAAACGGCACAGCGCACAAATTAAGGACTATAGAAGATGTGGGAGGAGATGATGCAGGTGCTGATACGCTTCGTCGTACGTTTGTTGAAACACAAGCGATATTAACATATTTAGGTGCAGAATATGATGTTAAAAATTCTCGTTCACAGCTAGGTTCAGGAACAGAAACAGAGTTGAAGATGAACCTTCCTGACGCTGTGTTGGCTACTAAACCATCCGTGATCTGGCCATTCCCTGACGGGCATGAAAAAATTTTGGGGCCGCACGGTCTTTTTAAAATTACTATTCCTATGGACTTATCTAACTCACTACGCGCAAATTCAGGGTCAGCAGAATTACCCTTAGCGAATATATCTGGACAATTTCCTTTGGTCATTTTGTCTCATGGCACGTTGAGTCCAGTGAATCAACAACAAGGTGTTGGCGAAGTCCTGGCGGGTCAAGGTTACATCGTAGCGGCTGTGGGTCATACAGGTGATAACGTCAATTCATATGTAGGGCTTAACTGTCCAAATGAGTTCATTACTGCGCAGCCTCCTGCTCCAGGGTTGGATTTGGTAGGTGCAGCAGCGAATCCGATTGGCACCAATGCGCCACCTCTAGGACTTGGCCTACCCAGTAGCAGCACGCGTTATTACGACAGTATTCATAAAGAGTATGGTAATTTCTATCAAGGACCAAAAGCGGACGCTCTGCATATTCTCGATCGGATACTGGATGTGCGCTTAGCTATCAATCAGGTGCGAGATTTACCACTTTTCAAAGTGGGTAGTGTGTCTAAAGTGGATCAAACAAAAGCCGGTTTGATTGGCTATTCACGTGGTGGCATTATGGCGCCTCTGGCAGCAGAGCTATTACCTGAAATAACCGCGACCATTTCTTTCAATGGTGGTACACCCACTCGGATGTACAACACGGTATTAGGTCCTGGAGTAGTTTATTATCAACCGCTGTTTACAGCATTAAATGGCGGTATGCCTGTCAGTAGTTTCACCAAACCATTGTTACTAACAATCAACGATGAGGATACCGTGTTAAGGGACTTATTGTTCGGTAACGTTAATAGTAACTTTGACGGGTTGCAAAATGCAGGTATTCCTGTTAACCGTTATGCGCCTGCAACTCAGACTGATCCCAATCCGATAGCAGCAGATAACTGCCTGTTATCTACGGGTCCAACAATTCTTGCTCGCTATCGCAATGCAGATCACTTTGATTATACCTATGTTCCTGCAGCAGAAGGTGGTAACGACCCTGATCTTGATCGACCAAGAGCGTTCAGCTCGGGTCGTTATGCAGGACACTTTCTGTATCAACGTTATGCCATCCGCGATAATTTAGTGATCAGTTTTATGGACATGTTCCTTAAAGGCAATACTTCATCAAGCAATACAGGGAAATTGCTAAATGATAATTTCCTCGATCTCACAATTTCGCATAAAAATATACCAGGAGTAAGTGGAGGAGGTTGTCCATAATTGTATTTTTAAGCGCTGGTTTTTAGCCAGCGCTTCAAACTCACCCACAGCCACAAATTGTTGCGCATTGATTCAAGAAGCTGGATTTCAGGCGAATTACGCAATTGCTTTCGTGGCTTTTTTGTGATGAGTGGATTCTTTGTTGGTTGCCCGGGTACTTTCCATTCCATTCTATTTAATCAGTCAAATTTCAAGACTCATAACTGAACAGCTAAAGCATACCTAATTCTAGTTTCGCAACATCGGACATCTTCTCGCGGCTCCAGGGCGGATCAAAAACCATTTCGACTTCAACCGTTTTCACTCGCGGAGCTGCCAAAACTTTACGTTTAACATCATTAGCAATGGTAGGCCCCATTCCACAACCCGGTGCGGTAAGCGTCATTTTAATTTGAACATGAAATTCATTGGTACCTAATGGAAGAATTTCGCATTGATAGATAAGACCTAGATCTACAATATTCACGGGGATTTCTGGGTCATAGCATTTTTTCATCTGCTTCCAAATCAATTCTTCGAGTGTCATTTCTTCCAAAATTGACTCAGGAATTTCTGTTTCTGGTTGTAAACCTAAAGCATCCGCATCATTCGCATCAATACGCGCTAAATTGCCATAGATATTAACTGTAAACGAACCACCTAAAGATTGAGTAATTTTGACTTCAGTTCCAGCTTGCAAAAAAATTCGCGCACCTGAGGGGATGAGCAATGCATCGACATCACGACGCAAAACAATAATATTTTCAGCTTGTTCATTATTCTGATTTGACATTGAAACTCTCACCACAACCACAAAGACTTTCTACATTAGGATTATTAAATACCATTTGTGTGAATCCCAAACCCTTTTCTTCAATATCAACAACTGTTCCACGAATAGCATCAATACACTGCGGATCCAAAAAAATTTTAAATGATGTATTCAAAGGCACCTCAACATCACCAATTTGAGGTTCGGCTATAATCTCAGGCTTATACGTCCATCCTGTACATCCAGTACGTTTGATCGCCAAACGAAAATGCAGGCCCGTACCACTATTCTTAATTCCCTTCTCAATATGCATTATCGCTTTTGGGGTGAGATCGAGTAAAATTTCGTTTTCCACAATAACCTCTCTATTCAGTTGATACCGGTAAATTTGCTCGCGACAATGCGGCATCTAATGTATGCCACGCTAGTGTCGCACATTTAACGCGAGCAGGAAATTCTGCTACACCCGATAAAACAGATAATTTTCCTAATTTTTCGGGATCGTTACATTGACCTGTTAAAAGTTGGTGAACGTTATGGAATATTTCATGAGCTTCTTCCACATTTTTCCCTTTAAGCATTTCTGTCATCAAAGAAGCGGACGCGATCGAAATCGCACAACCACTTCCTATAAATTGTGCTTCTTGAATCACATCTTTCTCAACATTAATTGTTAAATTTAATTTATCGCCACATAAAGGATTAAAACCTACATGACAATGAGTCGGATTTTCCAACACACCTTGATTTCGTGGGTGTCTACCGTGATCAATAATCACTTGTTGATATAATTCTCGTAACGCTGACATTAGCCTAACATCCTCCGAACTTCATGAAGCCCCTCAATTAATCGATCAATCTCAGAAAACGTATTGTAAAATGCAAACGAAGCTCGCACTGTTGCACTCAAACCAAAACGTTCCATCAATGGCATTGCACAATGATGTCCAGCACGAACAGCAATACCATGATGATCTAGAATCGTGCCAATATCGTGAGGATGAATAGTGCCCAACACAAATGAAATGACGGGTGCTTTATTTTCAGCCTCTCCGATAATTCGCAAATCATCGAATGATAAGAGTTTTTCCGTTGCATAAGCCAATAATTGCTGCTCATATTTATTAATGCTAGAAAAATCCAGTGCATTTAAATAATCTATTGCAGCACCCAGTCCTATCACGCCAGCAATATTAGGTGTTCCAGCTTCAAATTTATAAGGTAAATCGTTGTATGTTGAATGTGTAAATGTAACCATACGAATCATTTCACCACCGCCTTGATAAGGTGGCATCGCGTTTAACAAACTTTCTTTGGCATATAAGACACCAACACCAGTAGGACCATATAGTTTATGCCCAGAAAAAACATAGAAATCACAGTCTAAATCTTGCACATCGATTTTTTCATGGGGTACTGCTTGAGCGCCATCAATTAAAACGGGCACTCCACTGCGATGGGCCGTATTAATCATATCTACTATGGGATTCACAGTACCAATCGCATTGGATACATGAGTCAACGCGATCAATTTTGTACGGGGATTAATTAAATTCTCATAGGAAAGTAAATCTAATTCGCCATTCTCGAAAACAGGAATTATTTTTAACGTGGCTCCTTTTTGCTCACATAATAATTGCCACGGCACAATATTCGCATGATGCTCTAAGGAACTGATAATAATCTCATCACCTTGAGTAATTTTCAATTGACCGAAACTACTTGCAACTAAATTAATCGCTTCTGTTGCACCTCGCACAAACACTATCTCACGTACACTTTTTGCATTGATAAATTGCCTGACTTTTTCACGGGAATTTTCATAAGATTGAGTCGCTCGATCACTCAATGTATGAACGCCTCTATGGATATTCGCGTTGATGGTTTCGTAAAAGTCTTTCTCAATTTGAATAACTGATTGCGGTTTTTGTGAGGTGGCTGCATTATCAAGATATACCAACGGGTGTCCGTGAATTTTCTGATGAAGAAGTGGAAAATCCTTTCTAATAGCCTCAATATCAAAATCGGTTTGAGTACTATTGTTAATTTTAGTGGTAACAGTGCTCATTGAGTATGCCCTCCGTTTATTGTAGCTAATTTAGCTTCGATAATAGGCATGACTAATGCTTCGATGTCAGGTGTCAATTCGTCGAGTTGATCGTAAATAAATGCGTGTAACAATATTTCTTTAGCTTGATCAGCACTGATCCCTCTCGATTGTAAGTAGAAAAGTTGTTCGGCATCAATCTGACCAACACTGGCTCCATGACTACACTTAACATCGTCGGTATAAATTTCTAATTCTGGACGAGTGTCGATTTCCGCATTAGAGGATAAGAGTAAATTGCGGCTTTGTTGATGCGCAACTGCTTGTTGGCCTGTCGCTTGCACTATCACTTTTCCGTTGTATATCGCGCGTGCTTTATCGTTTGCAATAGCTTTAAATTGTTGTTCACTAACACAACTTTTTGCCGCATGATTCATGGTCACATGATAATCACTGTGTTGAGCCCCATTCACAATACTCAACCCTCGGCAAGAACTACGCGCTTTTTCACCCAACAAATTGACCTGCCATGCTTGCCGCTGCAATTTACCGCCTATTGAAAAACTATTACCGCAATAAACCGAATGAGCTAATTGTTCGATCAATGTATCGCTGATATGCGTCGCATTAATGCCTTCGTTTTGACTTTGAATATGATTCAGTTGAGAGTACTCATCCAACTCAATTTGAGTCACTCTTTGTTGCCAATATGGCGCATCACTTTCACTACTAAAATTTTCCATAATCGTTACACGACTTCGTTTTCCGCAGAAAATTAAATTTCGGAATACTTCGATATTAATATCAGAATTATTTTTGCGATAGTGAATCATTATTGGCTTATCAATTACCACATCGTCAGGAATATAAATAAATACTCCATTTCCCCAGAGACTTGTGTTGAAATTTAAAAGCCCCAAAGAGCTATTTTGATATTTCGAAAACGCTTTTTTAACATAATCAGCATGCGTTTCGAGTGCTGATTGAAGATCGTTCACAATAACTCCATCGGGCAAATCGACGGGTGAAAAGGAGAGTGTCTCAGATGTGAACGGAGAGCCTGAATTGTTCACGTTCAATTGTTTCAAAGTACTAATATCAGTATACTTCCACGCTTCATGCTGTCTAGTTGGAATACCATGATGTAAAAATGCCTGCCATTGTTGCTGACGCAAGTCTTTAATCCAGGGCAACGTTACGCCTGGTAATTGTGACGTTAGTGTATCTATATCGTTATTTTGCCAATTCACACTCTTTCTCCACTAAACTGATTCTTCAACTAACCAACCATAACCTTTCTCTTCTAATTCTAGGGCCAATTCTTTACCACCTGATTTTATGATACGGCCATTTGCTAACACGTGGACAAAATCGGGCACAATAAAATCGAGTAATCGCTGATAGTGCGTTACCACAATAAAAGATCGAGATGAATCTCGAAGACTATTAACACCTTTAGCTACAGCTTGTAATGCATCAATATCTAATCCCGAATCGGTTTCGTCCAAAATAGCCAACTTTGGTTCGAGCACCATCATTTGTAATACTTCGTTTCGTTTCTTTTCACCACCTGAAAATCCGTGATTTACTGCGCGTTGTAAAAACGCTTCATCCATTCCCAAATCTTGTAATTTTGATCGAACAAATTGTATAAAATCTATAGCATCGTATTCAGATTGTCCTCGTGCACGACGAATACTATTAAGTGCGCTTTTCAAAAAATATAAATTATTCACACCGGGTAATTCAACCGGATATTGAAAAGCTAAAAATAAACCTTTAATCGCTCTTTCTTCAGGCGACAGCGATAATAAGTCGTCATTTTCAAATTTGACGGTTCCCGCTGTAATATCATAATCGTCACGCCCTGCTAACACACTGGCTAGTGTACTTTTTCCTGAGCCATTAGGCCCCATAATCGCATGTATTTCTCCAGGTTTTACTTCAAGATTGATACCTTGCAAAATAATGGATTTACCTTTAACACTCACTTGTAAATTTTCTATCTTTAACATCTTAACTCTCTCTATTCGAATAAAATTCTGATCTCAACCCACAGCCCCTTCCAAACTAACTTCCATCAGTTTTTGAGCTTCAACAGCAAATTCTAGTGGGAGCTCATTAAATACTTGCTTACAAAAGCCATTCACGATCAAAGAAATAGCATCTTCTTCTCGCAGCCCACGTTGTTGACAGTAAAAAAGCTGATCTTCTCCGATGCGCGATGTAGAAGCTTCATGTTCCACTTTTGCAGAGTTGTTTTTGACTTCAATATAAGGGAAAGTATGAGCGCCACATTTTTCACCAATCAACAAAGAATCACACTGTGTATAATTACGTGCATTATGAGCAGTAGGTGCAACTCGTACTAAACCACGATAAGCATTTTGTCCACGTCCCGCTGAAATTCCCTTCGAAATTATAGTGCTTTTTGTATTTTTTCCGATATGAATCATTTTAGTACCAGTATCAGCTTGTTGATAATGATTCGTCAGAGCAACAGAATAGAACTCACCCACTGAATCATCTCCTTGCAGAATAACACTGGGATATTTCCAAGTGATTGCAGAACCTGTTTCAATTTGAGTCCATGAAATTTTTGATCGTGCCCCACGACATGCTCCGCGTTTTGTCACAAAATTATAGATCCCCCCTTTACCATTTTCGTCGCCTGGATACCAGTTTTGTACTGTTGAATATTTTATTTGTGCGTCTTCGAGCGCCACCAACTCAACAACTGCAGCATGCAACTGATTTTCGTCGCGCATTGGTGCAGTACAACCTTCTAAGTAGCTAACGAAGCTACCTTCTTCTGCAATAATTAATGTGCGTTCAAACTGCCCGGTATTTGCCGCATTGATTCGAAAATACGTGGAAAGCTCCATGGGACAACGCACACCTTTAGGAATATAGACAAAAGATCCATCACTAAAAACCGCAGAATTTAAAGCCGCGTAAAAATTATCGCGATAAGGAACTACCGTCCCTAAATATTTTTTTACAAGTTCAGGATATTCTCTAGTCGCTTCAGAAAAAGAACAAAAAATGACGCCCGCTTTTGACAAGGTCTCTTTGAATGTTGTAGCAACAGAAACGCTATCAAAAACAGCATCAACTGCAACACCCGCTAAACGAGCTCGTTCATGCAACGGAACACCGAGTTTTTCGTAGGTTTCAAGTAGTTTAGGATCAACTTCATCCAAGCTCTTAGGTCGGTCCTTATCTGATTTTGGCGCTGAATAATAAGCGATAGATTGGAAATCGATAGTCGGAAATTTTACAAAAGCCCAATTTGGCGGTGTCATCGTTAACCAGTAACGATAGGCCTGTAACCGCCATTCCAGCATAAAATCAGGTTCATTTTTTTTTGAAGAGATCAGTCGAATCACATCCTCATTTAAACCGGGCGCAATGGTATCAGAAGCAATATCGGTAACAAAACCGTGTTCATATGATTTTTGTACTGCGGCTACTAATACCGCATTTTGCTCGGTACTCATACCAAGGCCTCCACACCAATATTTTTTAAAACGGGATGCTGCATCGGTAAGGGCTTACACATTTCAGCTAACGTGATTTTATTGAGTACACCCAACACAGCTCTATTCACCAATTGCCAATTACTGCGCAATGCACAAAGGGGTTCATGGGCACAATGCCCTGTCATTGTACTACATTCGGTGAGCCCAACCGGCCCATCCAACGCTAAAATGATGTCGACCACTGTGATCTCAGAGGCTGATCGTGCTAATCGATAGCCCCCTTTTACCCCACGCAAGGATTCTACCAACCCACCGCCCACTAGCAGTTTGAGCACCTTACTGACAGTTGGAAGGGCTACATTGACCTGCGCAGAAATGCCGCGGGCACTTGCATGACCGCTAGTATCTTGTGCTAAACAGCTCATAACGATAAGGCCGTAATCCGCTAATTTACTGAGTTTGAGCATAACTTCTCTCGTTTTCTAACATTAGGTATATAGTACCAAAATTGTACGATATTTCAACTTTATTCCCAAGGTTATCTACTTCTCTGTTCAAACCCTCCCAAAATAGTTTAATATCTGTGTATGAAACAAAAACCTGTACTTTTTAGCGGAATTCAACCAACCGGCAACTTGATGATCGGTAACTACATTGGCGCCATTAAAAATTGGGTCGGTCGCCAAGATGAATACGATTGTATCTTCGCATTGGTTGATTTACATGCCATGACTGTTCGTCAAAATCCTGAAGAATTTCGTACACGCTGCTATGAATTACTTTCGCTGTATATCGCATGCGGTTTGGATCCTAAGAAAAGTTTGATTATTGCGCAATCTCATGTCCCAGAACACACAGAATTAGCCTGGATTTTAAATTGTTTTACGTTCATGGGTGAATTAAAGCGCATGACACAATTCAAAGATAAATCCAAAAAAAATGCTGATAATATCAATGCGGGTCTTTTTGGTTATCCGGTCTTAATGGCAGCCGATATTCTTTTATATCGCACTAATCTTGTCCCAGTCGGAGGCGATCAAAAACAACACCTCGAATTAACACGGGATTTAGCAATTCGATTCAACAATCTTTATCCTGACACCTTTACTGTACCAGAGCCTTATATTCCCAAAAAATCCGCCGGTGGACGCATAATGGGTCTGCAAGATCCCACAGTCAAAATGTCAAAAACCGATACCAACGAACAAAATTATGTTGCACTATTAGATCCACCCGATGTCATAGTGAAAAAAATTAAACGCGCTGTCACAGACTCAGGAAGCGAAATCCGAACGGATGAAGATAAGCCCGGGGTCAGTAATTTATTGACACTCCTATCAGCCATCACCGAGCAACCAATTCCCGTTTTAGAACAACACTACGCGGGCAGAGGTTACGGCCAATTCAAACAAGACGTTGCTGAAGCGGTTGTTGATTTCCTCAACCCCATCCAAACACGTTATCAACAAATTAGAGCCGATGAAGCAAAATTGCAGCAGCAATTACATGAAGCAGCCTTGAAAGCCCGAAAAATCGCACAAAAAACATTAAATCGTGTTTACGATGTTCTAGGATTCATTCCACGATAATTCACAAATCAGCACCTCCCCGTAAAAGAATTTAGATGTTTTGATAACTCAACACTTTCTTTTCTGGCCTGGTAATTTTAAAACCGTGGACGCAAGTGCGTGACAAGAATTAAAATACTATGTAAACTCGATGGGTTTTCCAAGGGACTACATCGTATGGAAAGGACTTATTTATTTTACGACATTGAGACTACGGGTCTAAACAAAGCCTTCGATCAGGTTTTGCAGTTTGCTGCTATCCGCACAGATGAAGCACTCAATGAAATTGAGCGCCATCATTTTCACGTACGGCTAAATCCTGATGTTGTACCTAGTCCTCACGCCATCATAATCCACGGACTCTCATTAGAAGATCTTAATCAAGGCCTCAGTGAAGCAGAGGCGATAACAACGATTCACGGTCTCATGAACACTCCAGGAACTATTAGCCTAGGTTATAATACACTGGGATTTGATGATGAATTCTTACGATTTTCTTTTTACCGCAATTTATTACCCCCCTATAATCACCAATATGCTAACCAATGCGGACGCATGGATATTTACCCCATCGCTACCCTTTATTTTTTATTTAACAATCAATCAATTCACTGGCCTTGCCTTAACGGAGTCCCCACACTTAAACTCGAACACATCAACACTGCAAATAATTTTGTGACAGGCC
The DNA here is from genome assembly GCA_019748175.1 of Gammaproteobacteria bacterium. Classification (NCBI taxonomy): domain Bacteria; kingdom Pseudomonadati; phylum Pseudomonadota; class Gammaproteobacteria; species Gammaproteobacteria bacterium. The sequence goes on along the minus strand of JAIEPX010000015.1, from coordinate 11,256 downwards.
CTGCCCACGATGCAATGGTCGATGCCTGCGCCACAGTAGAAATTGCCAAACGTTTTAAAGCAGAATCTGAAATATGGGATTATGTTATTGGTTATTTTGACAAAGAAACTGACTCAACAAGAATGGGTAAGCTACCTGTAGCTTTTAACATCCAGCAACAAAGTTTCAGAGAAGGCATCTTAATTGATGGAATTTTTGGAGCACAACAGTTTTATCAGTCTTATGTTATTTCACTAGGACGTCATAACCATTACAAAAATCAAACACTGTGGCTGCGTTTAGATCACCAAAATTTCTCTGATCTCACTAATGAAGAGCTAAAGGAACAAACGTGGGTAATCAACAAAAAACCTGGAGAAAATGGGATTTTACTTCCACCTTCAGAACGATTTACTCGCTATCTCACCCCAGAAAGACTCGAAATAATTTCAAAAAACCGCCAATTTTTAATTGAACATCCTGATTTGATGCTCGAACTTGCGCGCAAACATCGTGACTACACACACCCGAAAATTCCTAATATAGATGAAAGCGCCGCCTTATATCAAAATGGATTTTTACTGCCACACGAAATACAATTATGTACTGAATTTCGTGCGCGCGATTTTGATGGAAAAATTGCACTGCTCAATGACTTCCATAATCCATGCTTACAGTCATTGGCAATACGGTATATTGGACGTCTTCATCCTGAAAAACTACCGCCCCAATATCAGCGAATTTACGGTGAATATCTCGCGAAAGTGAATCCACAAGATTCTGAAGAAGCCATGATTGATTATCGTCGACAACATAGACTGACACCTCGCAATGCGCTTCTAGAAATTAGTGCAATTCAATCCGATTCTGAGTTAACAGCGAGACAACAAGAGTTACTATTGGGCTTGAAAAATTATATTGTAAACCAATTTAACATTCAGTCGGTTGTTCCAATCTAATGTGTCAAATTTCTTAATCGAGTTGCTATTGAGGAATACAAATAGCGCTGAAATCGAGTCCTTTTTTGCGTATTCCTTCAATAATTATTGGCAAAGCCTCTACTGTGTTTTTACGATTTGAATACCCATCGTGTAATAGAATAACCTGACCCGAATGAGCATTATCAATAATTCGTTGGGCAATTTTGGCCGCACATAATTTCTTTTGTTGATCTAAGGAATTGAATCCATTGGGTATAATCAGTAATTGATGAGCTGACGCATAGTCTTCGACACGTTTATTCATCACCCCATAAGGTGGACGCAAACAAACAGGAGATTTACCAATGAGTCTCTGAACAAGATCCCGTGAACCAACAACTTCATGATTCAGTTCTGAGGCATTTAATCGAGTCAACTTTGGATGAGTCATTGCATGAAGCCCTACTGCATGCCCTTCTGCTACCATGCGATCAAGTAATTGTGGAAATTGTTTTGCTAACGGACCGACCACAAAAAAAGTGGCTTTAATATTATTTTTTTTCAGAATATCTAAAATTTGAGGGGTATAAATCGGTGACGGCCCATCATCAAACGTTAAAGCAACCGTGCCAGGCTGTGCCACCGTCTGAACTACAGATAAATTACTTGCAGAACTGGGTATACAACAAAACAATAGCAACACAAACAACATCATGCCGATTGGTTTAAGACTGCTCATAAGTAACTCCCATGGTTTAGTCTTCTATTATACCGAATTCTCGATTTTGAGCCACAATTATAATCGGATAAATACAACTTAAAATTTAGAGGGGTCAGGACCCGCCTCCTAAATAACCCAAGTGTTGTAATTTTAAAATAATTTGTTGAATAGCTACATTGGGTTCTTCGTTAGAAGTATCGATAACGAGTTCTGCGAGTTTGGGAATTTCATATTCACTACTAACACCCGTGAAATTTTCGATTAACCCTTGGCGCGCTTTTTTGTAGAGCCCCTTTCTATCGCGCTGCTCACAAATAGATTGTGGTGTATTTATATACACTTCAATAAAACCTCCGAAAGGTGTAACAATATCACGCAATTGACGACGAATTTTTTGCAATGGCGCAATAAGAGCTAAAATAGCAATTCCACCATGCTTAGTTATTTCTCGCGCAACATATCCTGTGCGTAGCATATGCTTTTCACGATCTGTTTTCGAAAAACCTAATTCAGACGATAAAATTTTTCGCATGGAATCACCATCGAGCACACTGACGCGCCGCCCACCTAATTCCATTAATCGCCAATGCAATGCATGTGCTAAAGTCGTTTTTCCTGCGCTCGGCAATCCCGTCAATAAAACAGTAAATCCTTGTTGATGTTTAGGAGGAAAAGCTGCTTTTAATTGAGCAACCACATCAGGAAAACTAAACCATTCTGGTATGGGTAAATCTTCTGCAAATCGACGTCGCAGTTCTGTTCCTGAAATTTTTTGAACTGTTTGTTCTGGCGTCACTTCATTCACCGGGACATATTCCTTGCGTTCACTCACGTATACCATTTCTTGCATAGGAATCATTTGTAAATCTAATTCACTTTGATAGTGCGCAAATAATTCTTGTGCAGCGTATGGCGCATAAAAACTTTGTTGATTTTCACCGAATGTTGGACCAGCATGATCACGTCCGACAATCATGTGTGTGCATCCGTAATTTTGTCGAATAATGCCATGCCATAACGCTTCGCGTGGACCTGCCATTCGCATCGCTAAAGGCAATAGCGCTAATTGAGTGGTTTGTTCTGGATAATGATGAATCAACGATTGATAACATCGAACACGCGCATAATGTTGAATATTATCCGCAATGGCACCATCCGACGGATGTATCAATAAATTCGCTTCAAATTGACGCATCGCTCGCAATGTTAAAGCATGATGCGCTCTATGCATGGGATTACGTGTTTGAAATGCAATAATTCGCTCCCAACCACGCTGCAAAAATAATTCTCTTAGTTGACGAGGCGTTTGACGTAAAGTGCAAAAATCGTAACGAGGGGGCAGCCTGACTCCGGTTAAGGTTCCACCTAGATAGATGTCGCCTGTCTGATCAAGAATATAACGTACACCCGGATGGTTGAGATCCGAAGATCCATACACTTTCTCAACCTCGAGATTCTTGTCTGGTACCCAGAGCGATGTCACTTTCAAGATAGCGATCAACAATCCTTCTGTATCATAAAGCGCAATCGACTGGCCCAGCGTAAGATTTTCGGCAAATTGAGGAGTGATATCCAAAACAAGGGGAATTGGCCACAACGTGCCATCAGCCAAGCGCAATTCTTTGACCACCCGCTCATAATCCGCTTGAGCCATAAAGCCTTTTAAAGGCGAGAATCCGCCATTCAGTAACAACTCCACATCACAGAGTTGTCGTGGCGTTAAAGTCCATGCAGGCATAGAATAGGACTGCTGCTGAAGTCGTTGAGCTTCTTCTTGATCAACAATGCCGTTGATCAGAGTTCCTTGAAGTGGTCTGATGTTTTCCATAGTGGAATTATAGCCTAGGGTCCCGATCTTTGCTTCAGCAGGACAGGGTATAGCAAAGATCTACCCCCTTCCCCTATCCCTATACATTAAAAATATGGCAAACTAGCCATACTTCCAACCCAAATTCGGCTGTTGGACGTTTTGGTGCTTAATGGAGTGAACAATGTACGGCAATCAATACCACTTACTGCTAACCCGACGCTTCTTGCCGTTGTTTGTAACGCAATTTTTAAATGCCTTTAATGACAATGTTTTTAAAACGGCATTAGTCATTTTAATCACGTATAAAATTTCGGCGGGAAGCGAAGCACATAATCAAATGCTCGCCACATTGGCCTATGGCTTATTCATCACACCTTTTTTTCTCTTTTCAGCCACGGCGGGTCAGCTCGCTGACAAATTCGAAAAATCTAAATTAATTCGCATCATTAAATTTTCGGATATTATTTTTATGACTCTTGGAGCCTATGCACTGATTTATTCTAGCATTCCTTTACTCATGACAACTCTTTTTTTAATGGGGAGCCAATCTTCATTTTTTGGTCCACTGAAGTATGCGATTCTCCCTTATCATCTTCAAAGTGAAGAGCTCATTGGTGGAAATGCATTTATCGAAGCAGGCACATTTATATCAATTTTAATGGGCACTATTCTATCTGGCCTTGTTGTTTTAACTCCTTATGGCGCCCATTTAACTGCTGTTATTGTGCTGGCTGTTGCGATAACGGGCTGGCTCACCAGTCTTTTCGTTCCACCCACTTCTAGGGCACACCCTCAATTAATCATTAATAAAAATTTTCTTCTTGAAACCTGGCACATTGTCAAATTTGCAAGCTCACATCGTGAAATTTTTCTTGCAATTATGGGCATCTCTTGGTCTTGGTTAGTGGGCGGAACATTTGTATCACAATTCCCGACTTTCACTAAAGATATTTTAGGCGCGGAGAGTCAAGTCGTCGCGATATTTATGTGCTTTTTTTCAATAGGCATAGCTATCGGATCTATGACTTGCAACAAATTATTGCATGGCGAAGTGAATGCAAAATACATTCCCCTGGCAATTTTTGTGATGGGCATTTTTATTGCGGATTTATTTTTCGCCAGCCAATACTTTATTCATCTACCTGCACACAAACTATTTACCTGGTCTGAGTTTATTCGAAATCCTGCGAGCTGGCGTATTTTTGCTGACATAGTATTGCTATCAGTTGCCGGTGGTATTTATATCGTACCCTTGTACGCTCTGTTGCAGGTACGATCTCCGGAAAATCATCGCGCTCGAATCATTGCTGCCAATAATATAATTAACGCAATCTTTATGGTGATTTCTGCATTGATGATTATGACACTGCTACAACTGCACTTCACATTAACGAAAATATTTTTAACATTAGCATTAATGAATACCGGGATCGCACTGTATATGGTTCGTATTTTACCGGATGCGTCAATCCCATCTTTTTTAAAGTGGCTTAAATAATAGAGCTAAAAGAATCTAGTATCGGTGGCTATAGCTTGATTTATTATCTTCTCCAAAACACATATATAGCCCTATCATAAGCGCAGTACCGATTGCAGCAGCAACTAAACAGCTTAGAAAAACTTGAACAGCAACCAACTTAAAAGCTGCCATTAATCCAACAACCGCAGTTACAGCCACAACCTCGGCAATATTCCAAAATAAATCTTCACTTGTTAACATAAAGCACCTCTTATTAAATATAAAAAACTTTTAGTATTTCGAAATTCAACAATCCGTTTGGCGTCTGAATTTCAACTTCTGCGCCCTCATGTTTGCCGATGATTCCTCTTGCGATAGGAGAAAGATAAGAAATTTTCCCGAGTTTTAAATCAGCCTCACCTTCACCCACAATTTGATAACGCACTTTTTGTTCAGTATCGACGTTAATTAATTCAACCGTCGCACCGAACACAACGCGATTATCAGCAGGTAAGGCAGTGACATCAATAACCTGACTATGACTCAAATCTGATTCGAGTTTTTTAATTCTTCCTTCTATCATGCCTTGTTGTTCTTTAGCCGCATGATATTCCGCATTTTCTTTAAGATCACCATGAGCTCGAGCCTCTGAAATGGCTTTCACTACTTCAGGACGTTTTACACGCTTTAGATCTTCAAGCTCACTGGTCAGTTTATCAAAACCGAGCTTGGTCATTGGTAATTTTTGCATTAGCAAATGCTCACTATTTATTTTAAGCGGTTGGAGCTATTACCAAGTTGGATCCATGTTAAGCGTAACTCCTTTTGAAGGGGTGCTTGGTCCAGACATCAAATACGCTGCGAATACAAACAATGCAACAACGGTTAAAACTGTTGAAAATGTTAATAAATTAAAAGCTCCATAGACCGCCAATGCAACTAAAGCAAAAGGAGCTGCCACAGAGGCTGTAGCCGCCATAAGATTCCATGTATTAGAAGCTAAATTCGCTCCTGACTGAGCATGTCTGAATAATCTAGAACTGGATGTATGTTCAGGACCTTTTCTCATAAGTAGTACCTCTCTTAAATATTAGTAATGGATCCTATTTTGTCAGAAAAGACACCTCTTTGGCAAGAAAAAACAATCCCAACCAACCGACTAACCATGCTGAGATTTAGCTAAAATGTTCAGATTGAGTCTAGATCCGCTGGAAATAAGGACGTTTTTTCCTAGTCTAGATCGCTGCTCAGCAAAGGATCATCATAGCCTTTAAGGGCAGCTTTCAGACGCCGTTCTTCGAGGGCATCTTCTATGAGGCGACGAATGGCCCGCCGAGGCTTTTTTGCAACCACAATCTTTTCGGGTTCATCGGATGACAGGGCAGTCCCCTCTTCTATGAACTCTTCTTCATCAATCACATCGATAGTATCTAATTCATCGTGACTCATGGCTTATCCCGACAGCATCAATTTGTAAACAAAGGATGCCCCCTCTTGGGAGGGGGCGAACGACGGTAATTAATCGTTTTCTTGATAACTAGGGTTACCAGCGGTACCTGCAGGATCTGTAGCACCAGCATTGTTTGCTGATTGCTGAGCAGCATTAGGTTGCGCTTGATTTTGCTGATCTTCCCCTTGAGCTTGGCTTTGATTAGCCGCTTGTGCACTATTTTGCTGCTTTTGATTTTGAGCTTTTGCTGCATCAGTTGCATTTGCAGTAGCGTTTGCACCATTAGCACCATTTGCACCTGAATTATCAGCCACTTTCACCTTAGAATGCTTTTGAGCATGATGTTTACCATGATGGCGGTGCTTTTGTGCTTCCGCAAAACCTGCCGTGCTCAATCCGAGGGCTAACAATACTGCTATTCCAACAGTTGCCTTTTTCATCAGAATTCTCCTTAAGTAATATCTATAGAAACCGGTGAATCACGACTTAAACGAAAATCGTCGATTCGGCCGTAATATATTCTCATTTTCAAAATTTGACAAGACGATAGGTTTATTCTGATAAACTTAGAGCGATAATCAAACGGTCACTCGCACTATGGCATGTAAATCCTGTATTCGGGTAATCGATTGTCGCGGATCATATTGCAACGAGGCAGAAGCAGCTTTCCCACCTTCTAAAGTCGTAAAATAACAGACTTTTCGAGCCACCGCGTTACTTCGAATCGCATACGAATCCCCGTAGGCTTGCTGACCTTCGGTAGTATTGATGATCATCGCAATTTCGTTATTTTTGATCAGATCCACAATATTGGGACGACCCTCTGTTACTTTATTCACGATTTGCTGAGGAACCCCCGCTTTAGCTAACACAGCTGCCGTTCCGCGAGTGGCGATAATATCAAAACCCATTGCGCATAAATAACGTGAGACTTCCACTGCACGAGGTTTATCAGCATTACGTACACTGATAAAAACTAATCCACGTGTCGGCATCGTAATTCCAGCGCCTAATACGCCTTTTGCAAAGGCTTCTTCAAATGTGGAACCTATCCCCATCACTTCCCCAGTCGACTTCATTTCAGGACCCAACATAGGGTCAACTCCAGGAAATTTCGCAAACGGGAACACGGGAAATTTGACACAATAATGACTAGGACGAATTGCATCAGTAAATCCTTGCTCAACCAAACTCATTCCTATCATGCATTTGGCCGCAATTTTTGCTAAAGGGACACCTGTCGCTTTTGCAACAAAAGGAATTGTACGAGACGCTCGTGGATTCACTTCCAACACATAAATATTGTCACCACGAATGGCAAATTGCGCATTCATCAATCCAACCACACCTAATTCAAATGCGATATTTTTCATTTGTTCTACTAATTTTTCTTGGATTTCATTCGATAAAGAATGTGGCGGTAAACAACAAGCTGAATCACCAGAATGAATTCCAGCTTGTTCAATGTGCTCCATAATTCCGCCAAGAAAAATATTTTTTCCATCGCAAACAATATCAACATCAACTTCTGTCGCATCATCAATAAAATGATCGAGAAGCAATGGGGAATCGGAGGTCACTTCAGCAGATTCATGCATATAACGTTGTAATTCTTTTTCGTTATAGACCACTTTCATTGCTCTTCCACCGAGCACATACGAAGGACGTACAACTAAAGGATAAGCAAAAACATTGGCTAATCGTAATCCTTCTTCAATAGATCGCACCGTTCCGTTGGGAGGTTGTAAAATCCCTAATTTTTGAACTAATTGCGCAAATCGTTCACGACTTTCCGCACGATCTATCGCATCAGGTGTAGTTCCAATAATAGGTACTCCAGCATCTTCTAGTGCTTTTGATAATTTCAGCGGTGTCTGCCCACCGAATTGAACAATAACGCCTTTCGGATTTTCTAAAGCAACAATATTCAGTACATCTTCTAATGTTAAAGATTCGAAATATAAACGATCTGAAATATCATAATCAGTTGAAACCGTTTCGGGATTACAATTAACCATAATTGTTTCGTAACCCGCTTCTCGCATTGCTATAGCAGCGTGAACACAACAATAATCAAATTCAATTCCTTGACCTATTCGATTAGGCCCACCACCTAATATCATTATTTTTTCGCGTTGAGTCGGTTGAGATTCACACTCTTTTTCGTATGTTGAATAAAGATAGGCGGTATTGGTTGAAAATTCTGCAGCGCAGGTATCAACTCGCTTATAAACCGGGGTAATTCCCATCGCTAATCGATGTTTTCGAACTTCTTGCTCACTGACTCCCATCAATTGGGCCAAACGTGCATCTGCAAAACCTTTACGCTTAATTTGCCATAAAGTATCGGCATTGAGTTCAGCTAAATTCATATTTGAAATACTGTGTTCGATTTGAATTAATTCTTCAATCTGCGCTAAAAACCAGTGGTCAATGTGTGTAATTAAATTAATTTCTTCTAGGCTCATCCCAAATCGAAAAGCATCAGCGACATACCACAACCGATCCCAACTAGCGCCGCGCATTTCTCTGCACAGAATATCTCTACAGTCTTCATTCACTAAATCGACAACACTTTCTAATCCTAATTTCCCTACTTCTAATCCTCGAATGGCCTTTTGAATAGACTCTTGGAATGTACGCCCAAACGCCATCACTTCACCAACTGATTTCATTTGAGTGGTTAATCGAGTATCAGCACCACGGAATTTTTCAAAATTAAATCGTGGTATTTTAGTGACGACATAATCAATACTAGGTTCAAATGAGGCAGGTGTTTTCCCACCCGTAATTTCATTGGCTAATTCGTCTAAGGTATATCCAATCGCTAATTTTGTGGCAATTCTTGCAATCGGAAAACCAGTGGCTTTCGAGGCTAAAGCAGAAGATCGAGAAACACGGGGATTCATTTCAATAACGACCATTCGACCTGTTTTTGGATCAACGCCGAATTGAACATTGGACCCGCCCGTATCAACACCGATTTCTCGCAACACTGCAATTGAAGCATCACGCATTCGTTGATATTCTTTATCGGTTAATGTTTGCGCTGGTGCAACGGTAATAGAATCACCCGTATGAATTCCCATCGGATCAAAATTTTCAATTGAACAGATAATAATGCAATTATCTTTGTGATCTCGAACAACTTCCATTTCGAATTCTTTCCATCCGATAATGGATTCATCTAACAATAATTCGCTGGTCGGAGATAAATCGAGTCCTCGTTCACAAATTTCAATAAATTCTTCACGATTGTACGCAATTCCACCACCAGAACCGCCCATCGTAAATGACGGACGAATAATAATAGGGAAACCAATTTCATCCAGGATTTCGAGTGCATCTTCTAAACTGTGCGCTAATCTTGAGTAAGGCATTTCTAAGCCAATTTTAGTCATGGCATCGCGAAATAATTCTCTATCTTCTGCTTTATCAATCGCTTCACGTGAAGCTCCTATCATCTCCACATTGTATTTTTCTAAAATACCTTCTCGTGCCAAATCTAATGCCAAATTCAGTGCAGTTTGACCACCCATGGTAGGCAAAATAGCATCCGGTTTTTCGCGTTCAATGATTTTTGCAATCACTTCCCAATTCATAGGCTCTATATAAGTGACATCCGCCATTTGAGGATCAGTCATGATTGTGGCAGGATTCGAATTCACTAAAATAACACGGTAACCTTCTTCTCGAAGTGCTTTGCACGCTTGAGTACCTGAATAATCGAATTCGCACGCTTGTCCAATCACAATAGGGCCAGCGCCTAATAATAATATGGATTTAAGATCATTTCTTTTTGGCATGATGAATCAACTCAATAAATTCTGCAAAACTGCCACACAAATCATGCGGTCCAGGGCTAGCTTCCGGGTGCCCTTGATAAGCAAAGGCTGGGTATTTTTTATGACGAAGTCCTTGTGGTGTTCCGTCAAACATGGAGGATGCCGTAATTTCCAGTTCCGAGGGTAAATCACGTTCTGAGACTGAAAATCCATGATTCTGACTTGTAATCATCACAGAATTATCAGCATGATGGCGAACAGGATGATTAGCACCATGATGACCAAATTTCATTTTTTCTGTTTTACCACCACACGCCAATGCTAATAATTGAAATCCCAAACAAATTCCAAAAATCGGAATGTTTGTTGGTAATAATTCTCTAATTGCGTCAATGGCATAATCACAAGCTGCAGGATCTCCAGGACCGTTAGAAAAAAATATTCCATCGGGTTTTAATTCTAGTACTTTTTTAGCAGATGTCGTTGCAGGAACAACCGTTAAATGACATCCTTGATCTACAAGTAATCGTAAAATATTGTGTTTTACACCGTAATCATAAACAACGACATGATAAGGACAATCTGCTTCCTCTCTTTTTTGATAACCTGTTGGCCACAACCAACTGCCTTCGCGCCATTCGTAAATTTCAGAGGTCGTTACTTCTTTTGCCAAATCCAATCCATTCAGACCTGTAAATTCTCGTGCGATGGAAATAGCTTCTTGCTCATTGATTGAAGGCCCCGCCATCAGACAACCATGTTGTGCACCACGGTCACGTAAAATGCGCGTGAGCTGACGTGTATCAATATCTGCAATTCCAATAATATTGTGTTCTCGTAAATACTCACCGAGTGACTTTTCTGATCGCCAATTACTTGGAATTAAAGATAAATCGCGGACTATGAGACCCGCTAAATAAGGTTTTTGTGATTCACTATCTTCAGAATTCACACCCACATTACCAATATGTGGAACCGTTAATGTGACAATTTGGCGAGCATAAGAGGGATCTGTAATAATTTCTTGATAACCCGTCATAGACGTATTAAAAACAACTTCACCCACTGAAAACCCTTCAGCTCCAATAGCAGCACCCCAAAAAAGAGTACCATCAGAAAGCGCTAATAACGC